>JANOKQ010000905.1:0-9480 GCA_031419375.1 Acidimicrobiaceae bacterium | reverse complement strand
CGATCACCGAGCTCGGACTCTCATCGGGTGACTACATCGCGATCACCAAGCGCGCACTCGAATGGGTGCCGATCGGCCGCCGATTGGTGATGCTCGAAGGCGGCTACGACCTCGACGCGTTGGCGTGGTGCAGTGCCGGCGTGGTGGCTGCCCTCGCTGGTGACGAACGTGGCCCGGTCGATCTGTCCGAAGGTGAAACCACCGGCGGACCAGGTCACGACCGGATCGACGAGATCGCCCGCTTCTGGCACGAGCGACGGTGACGTCGCAGTTGTTCGAGCCGCTGCGGCTCGAGCTGCAGCCGCTCGCCGATCGCTTCGCTGCGGCCGGTCACCGGTTGTTCCTCGTTGGCGGGACGGTGCGCGACCTGCTGCTCGGCGCGTCGCTGACGTCAGCGGAGTTCGATGTCGACGCGACAACGACCGCGCATCCGGAGGAGATCAAACGACTGCTGCACGGCTGGGCCGACTCGATCTGGACCCAGGGTGAGCGCTTCGGCACCATCGGGGCGGTCAAGCGGGTACCGGGTGACGGGCCGGGGGCATCGATTCGCCGCATCTACGAAATCACGACCCATCGTGCCGAGGCCTACGACAATGACTCGCGCAAGCCGACCGTGCAGTTCTCCGCCGACCTTCGTACCGACCTGTCACGGCGCGACTTCACCGTGAACGCGATGGCCATCGACCTGACGGCCGCCTCGGCACACGGGGCGGCACACGGGTCGGCAAGCGGGGACCCGGTGATCGACCTGGTGATCGTCGACCCGTTTGGCGGCCGGGTCGATCTCGCGGCCAGGCGGCTGCGCACGCCGCTGTCGCCGGAGCTCAGCTTCTCCGATGACCCGCTGCGCATGCTGCGTGCGGCCCGGTTCATCGCCAAGTATGAGCTGGTGCCCACTGCCGAGCTCACCGACGCCGTGGTCGCGATGGCTGACCGGCTGGTGGTCGTCTCTGTCGAACGCATTCGCGACGAGCTGCACAAGCTGCTGGCGGCCCCGCACCCAGCTGCCGGATTGTGGTTTTGTGCGCAGACGAAGGTGTTGGAACATGTGCTTCCGGAGCTGGCCGCCAGCCCGGTGTCCTGCCTGGAGGATGCCATCCGGGCCGTCGACCCGTCTCCAGGACAGGATGCCCGTCTGGGGGACCCGTTCGATCTGCGACTCGTCCGCTTGGCGGCGTTGACGGATCACCTCGATCGTCCCGAGGTTCGCATGAACCAGTTGCGTCACCCGAGTGTCGACGTCCGGGCGGTCGAGTCGATCGTGCGAGGTGCCCGCCGCCTCCGTGCACTAGCCGAGGACGCGACGGCGGTAGCCGACGGCGACCTCCGCCGGTTGGTCGTCGTCGCATCGCCGTGGCTCGCGGAAGCTGTCGAACTGGCGTTTCGTCGTGCGGTCGCAGACGGGCCCACTCGCGCCACGTTGATGCAGATGTCGCAGCGCCTCGCTGCGCTCGCGGCGACCGAGGACCTGGCGCAACTCGGTCCGGAGATCGACGGGCTCGAGGTGATGAAGCTGCTCCAGGTGCCAGCTGGGCGCGACGTCGGCGTCGCGCTCGACTACTTACGGACGCTGCGTCTCGACGAAGGACCGATTGGTGCCGAGCGTGCCGCGCAGCGCTTGCGGTCGTGGTGGGCGCAGCGAGCCGCGACCTGACTTGCAAACCGGTCTGATCCGGGAACCGGACGACGCGGATCAGACCCCTTGCTTGCGGGCGCGCAGCACCAACACCGCGGGCACGAGCGCGTCGCGCGTCGCCAACGGCGTGAGCTCGTGCACGGCGTCGAGGCGGAAGTTGCTGCGCTCGAACGACATGAACAATTCACCGATGGAGCGTGCGGTCGAGCCGTAGCGGCGTACCGGGCCCGGCATCCCGGTGTCGAAGATGGCCGCGACAGGATGGGTGAGCGACACCACGAACGCTGCCTCGGAACGCAGCACCCGGTGTACCTGGCGCAAGAGCCGGGGGAGGTCGTCGATGTCGTCGAGTGTTTGGGTTGCGAGGACCAGCTCCATCGACGCACTGGCGACGAAGCCGAGGTCGGCAAGGTCGCTGCGGTGGCACTCGACGCGCACCCCGGCGTCTGCCGCACACTGTCGAAGTGCGGCAATGCGTTCAGCGGACGGATCGACACAAATCGACTTCGCGCCGGCGAGTGCGAGCGTGATCGCGTTCGGCACATGTGGTGGTGGCGATGGGGTGACGCCCAGTTCGATCACGCGCTTGCCGGCGACGTCGCCGCACAACCGGAACTCCCTGTCGTCGGCGATGCCACGACCGAACCACACGCTGTTCATCACCACAGTGTGCTGTATCCGGTAGGCCGCGCTGCGGACCCATCGGCGTGGTGGCCCCGTGTTGCAGCGATCGGCGAAGCGGTGGAGTCGCCGCGGACCGGCGGTGGAGCTGCTGTCGATAGCCTGAGCAGTCATGTCGGTAACTGGTGGCGACAGCGCCTTTTCGGCCTCAGCATTGCGTGGCGCCGGTCGTGGCGTGGTCGATCACCGCCTCGCCCGACGGCACCTGATCAACGAGTTCCGGCGCGGCCGGCTCCGCCAACATGAGGTGTGCGACGCCCATCCGGAACTGATCCGCGCAGCGCGCAACGTCGGTTCCGAGAGCCGGGTCGCGTGCCCGATCTGTCGCCAAGCGCCGCTGCGTCTGGTGACGTACGTGTTCGGTTCGCGGCTGCCCTCCCATGGCCGTTGCGTCTCGACCGCCAAGGAGCTCGCTGCACTCAATCAACGTTCCGACGATCTCACCGCGTACGTGGTGGAAGCGTGTGTTGAATGCCGGTGGCATCATCTCGTGCGCGTGCTTCCCGTCGGTGGTCGGCGAAAGGCCGCCGGGGCCTGAACCCGGTTCGGTTGCCCGGTCAGAACGGGCTGAGCCCCATTCGATTGCGCACGGCGATGGCCTCGCCAAGGTGGCCGTGCCCGTGGCCGAGCACCGGCCACTGCACAAACCAGCGCACGTTGTGCCCTGCCCACATCTCGTACAACCACGCGAACTCGGATCGGTCGAGGCCCGCCAGGCGGTCTAGCCGCCGGGCGACGTCGGGGATGCTCTCGAGCGCCATCGCCGAGACTCGCAGCATCCAGCGCCGCGTCGACCCGAACACTGCTTCGACGTAGTCGGTCAAGGGTTCGGGCTGGATCGCCGCCGAGACCTCGGGCTGTTCCCGTTCGCTCAGCCCAGCGCCTGGTGCCGCTCCGCCAAGCCCGAGCGCCAGTTGATGTGTTGTGAAGAGCGGAACCCTGTTGCGGATCGCCGTGTTCAGCGCCAGGTCTTGATGGCGCGCGAGGTGGAACAACAGCCAGGTGATGCTGGACCCGCCGCCATCGACCTGCTCGTGCCAGCGCAGTGCGGGAACCTGGTTCACGACCGCGCCGAACAACCGCGTGCGCAGGTCGTCATGGCCATCGACGAGCCACGCAGAAAGGTCCATCACCCGACCGTAGTTGTCCGGCCAGCGAGCGTCGAGCAACTCTGTGACACCGATTCGGTACAACTGCACCATGTCACCAATTCAGCCGTTACAGTTGCGGGGTCATATTCGCCCTGCCCCTCACGGGGCCCCGGCGCTGCAGGAACAGCACTGGGTCCGAAGGGAGGTTTCACACGTATGCAGCGTGCCTATGAACTCATGGTCATCATCAATGGTGATCTCGACGACACCCCCGCCCGAGCGTGGATCAAGTCGATCACCGACTCGATCAGCGCCGCCGGCGGTGCCGTGCACGGCAAGCCCGACTGGTGGGGCCGTCGTCAGTACGCGTACCCGATCAACAAGAAGGAATTCGGCTACTACGTCGTGTTCAACCTTCATGCTGATGGTGGCGCCTTGGACGAGCTTGAGCGCTCGTTCCGTATCGCGGACGACATCGTCCGCCACAAGCTCATCCGCGTGCCCGATGCCGAGGCGGCTCGCCGCGGCATGTCGGACACTGCGGCCTGATCGGGCCAAGGCGCCCGGAAGGAGGCCATCATGGCTGACAACGAGATCACCATCGTCGGAAATCTCACCAGAGAACCCGAACTGCGGTTCACCACCACCGGCATCGCAACCTGCGGTTTCGGCGTGGCCGTCAATCGCCGCTACATGCAGAACAACGAGTGGGTCGATGCCCCGACCAACTTCTTCAACGTCACGGTGTGGGGCCAGTTCGGCGAAAACGTCGCCACGTCGCTCAACAAGGGCGATCGTGTCATCATCAAGGGCCGACTCGACTTCCGCAAGTACACCAACAAAGACGGTGTCGAGGTTGCAACCCACGACGTCGTCGCCGACGAGGTCGCCGCGTCGCTCAAGTTTGCGACCGCGTCGATGACCCGCACCCAGCGCACCAACACCGACGGCAGTCAAGGTGGCGGCGGTCAAGGTGGCGGCGGCCGCCAGGGCGGAAACGCCCAGTCGGCCGGTCGCCCGGCCGATCCTGTGTACGGCGACGAAGAGCCGTTCTGAACCCCGATCACCGATTCGATTGCCTGAACTGAGAGACCTATGACCAGCAAGAAGAACAAGGCTCGTGCGCCGCGCGATGCAAACAACAACAAGAAGTTCAAGAAGAAGACCAGCGTCCTCGTCACCGAGAAGGTGGAGTTCGTCGACTACAAAGACGTCAACTTGCTCCAGCGTTTCGTGAGCGATCGTTCCAAGATCCGCAATCGTCGGGTTACCGGCAACGACGTTCAGCAACAGCGCGACATTGCCAACGCGATCAAGAACGCCCGTGAGATGGCCCTGATCCCGTACGCTAAGCGTGTCTCGCAAACACGGGCCGGACGCCCGCCGCGCGATGGCGAAGAGCGTCGTGAGCGAGGTCCGCGCCGTGACGACGCTGCGGCCACTGGCGATGTGAAGCCCAACGTCGATGCGTCACCCGACGCAACGACCGATGCTGCTGCAGTGGAAGTCGAGGCCTGAGATGCGATTGATCCTGCGTAATGATCTGGCCGGTATCGGTAAGCGTGGCGACATCGTCGAGGTGGCCGATGGTCATGCCCGCAACTACCTGCTCCCCAAGGGGTTTGCGCTGCGCGCCACCGACGGCGCGGTCAACCAAGCCAAGTCCATGCGTCGCGCCCGCGATCTGCGCGATGCAGCCGATCGCGAGTCTGCTCAGACGATTGCGTCCGCGCTGGTCGCCAAGACCATCGTGATCAAGGCCAAGGCTGGCTCGGAGGGCAAGTTGTTCGGCTCGGTCACTACGAGCGACATCGCTCAGGCAATCCATGCGCAAGCCCACATCTCGATCGACCGCAAGAAGTTGCACGTCGAGCAGATCAAGTCACTCGGCACCTACAGCGTCTCCGTGAAGCTGCACAGCGACGTCGAGTTCCCGGTCAGCGTGGACGTCGTCAAGGCCTGACGGCATCCAGCGGGCGTAACTTGCCCACAGGGCAGCAATCGTGCCTGCCGTTATCGACAAGTGCTCGAGCTATTGGGTATTCGCGGTGAATCCCCAGCTCAGATTCAACCGCTGGTTCGGCGCGCCGCGGTGCAGGTATGCCCGGTCGGCTCCGGTGACCCCCCCTCATTTGGGTTTATCCCCAGGAAAGTCACAGGTAGTTGGCACTAGCGATCCACAGCCCCGATGGTTCAAGGTGGGTACCCAATGGCACAACGAGATGATGAGCGCAACGACCGGCGAACGAGTCCCCGGCGATCCGACGGCCGGGTCCCTCCGCACAACCTGAGCGCCGAGGAAAGCCTTCTCGGCGCGTTGTTGCTCTCGCGCGACGTGGTCTCGAACGTCGGTGAACTCGGGATGCAGGTGGAGCACTTCTACAAGCCTGCCCATCAGCATGTGTACGCGGCCATTCGCGGCCTCACGCAAACCGCATCGCCTGTTGATGTGGTGACGGTTGCCGACGAACTGCGTCGCAACGGTTTGCTCGACCAGATCGGCGGCGCCCAGATGCTGCTCGAGCTGCAGAACGCAACACCGGCGATCTCGAATGCGTCGCGGTACGCGAAGATCGTCCAAGACACGGCGCTGCTCCGCAAGATGATCAGTGTCGCTAGCGAGATTGCCGAGCTCGCCTACACGGAACCCGACGACGTGGCCAAGGCACTCGACGAGGCCGAGACCAAGGTTTTCGCAGTGGCCGAAGATCGTATTGTGACGACCACGCGCCCGCTCGGCGACCTCTTGCCGCTGGCGATGGACAAGCTGCAAGAGACGTTTGAACGTGGCGACACCATCACCGGAACTGCGACAGGGTTCCACGACCTCGACGAGATCATGTCGGGGCTGCAGCCCTCCACCCTCAACATCGTCGGCGCCCGGCCGGCGATGGGTAAGACGGCTTTCGGACTTGGCATCGCCACGCACATCGCGATGACCGGGAGGAAGCCGG
This sequence comes from Acidimicrobiaceae bacterium, assembly GCA_031419375.1. Taxonomy (GTDB): domain Bacteria; phylum Actinomycetota; class Acidimicrobiia; order Acidimicrobiales; family Ilumatobacteraceae; genus VFMC01. Next base: position 3,115 of record JANOKQ010000905.1, on the reverse strand, counting down.
TGCTGTTCTTCTCGCTCGAGATGGGCCACACCGAACTCACCCAACGTGTGCTGGCGAGCGAGGCCCGGGTCGATTCGCAGAAGCTGCGCAGCGGCCGCCTGGTCGACAACGACTGGACCAAGATCGGCAAGGCGATCAACCGACTGGAAATCCCGCTGTACCTGGATGACAACCCGCGGGTCACGGTGATGGAGATCCGCTCCAAGGCGCGACGAATGAAGCGTGACAGTGGTGGCCTGTCGCTGATCGTCATCGACTACTTGCAGTTGATGGGCGGTGGATCGTCGTCCGAGAACCGCCAGCTCGAGGTGAGTGAAATCAGCCGCGGTCTCAAGATCCTTGCCCGCGAGCTCGACACCCCGATCATCGCCCTGAGCCAGCTCAGCCGAAACCTGGAGTCGCGTACCGACAAGCGGCCGATGCTCGCCGACCTGCGCGAATCCGGCTCGTTGGAACAGGACGCCGACGTGGTGATGTTCCTGTACCGCGACGAGGTGTACAACCGTGAGTCCCCCGACAAGGGCTCCGCTGAGGTGATCATCGCCAAGCACCGCTCTGGCCCAACCGGGAACGTCCGGTTGGTCTTCAATGGCGCCTACACCCGCTTTGACAACGCAGCCAAGGGCTTGACCTGACCGTCGGCGTGCGCGAATGGGCTACGCGTTGGCGGCAGTAGGCGGCTGGTGGACCGTGACGTTGGGGGTATGCCGGTCGAACTCGGGGGTTTGCGCGGTGAGCATCACGGCCGCACGGGTGCGTTCGTCGTCGCTGAACGGTCGGGTCGTGTGGCAGAACTCGACCATGTTCTTGCTTGGATCGCGGATGTAGATGCTGGTGCAGAAGTCGTGGTCGATCTCCAACACCGTGTGGCCGTGCTCGCGCCAGCGGTCGCGGTGGCGGTGCAGATCGGCCAGTGTCGGCGCATCGAAAGCGAGGTGGTTGACCCACCAGGGAAGGCCGGCCCCGGTGTTGATGTCGGTGGAGTACGACTCGCCGATCTCGCTGTCGTGGATCTCCCAAAACGCGATCATGCCCGAATCGCCAGCGCGATCCGGTCCCCCTGCGTTTGATTCGGCCGCGGATTCCGCCGCGTTCGAGCCGGTGTCGTAGAAGAAGTGTTTGCTCCACCCCCCGTGTTCGCCGGGTGTTGGTGAGGTCACGACCTTGACGAGCTCGAAACCCATCACCTCGGTATAGAAACGGTGGGTCCCCGCGGTGTCGCGGGTGGCGAGGGCTACATGATGGAATCCCATCACCCCAGTCTCGCGCCGGATCGGGTGGGCACGACGAGCGGAGCCCGGCACACTGGGGCGGTGCTCGCCGAAGCCCTACTCCTTGGAGACGATCTGATCGTCTGGATCCTGCTCGCACTGGGTGGTGCGATGTTCGCCGGAAACGTCGCCGCCCTGCTTCGTCCACCGGAGCTGAAGCGGGTTGAAGACGACCTCGACCGGGCGCCGCGTGGTCGCAGCATCGTAATGGCGATCGTTGGCTTCGTCGCCGCCGTGGCCGCGCTGGCAGCCCTGCTGAACTGATCATTCGAGACGCGTTGCCGGTGGCTGTGTGCAGCCCGGTGGCTGCTCTACTGTCATCACGATGAGCAGCAACCGCACAGCCAGCCGAAGCGCAGCCCTGGTCGCAGCGTGCCGCATGCTGGCCGACGAGCAGCCAGTTGCTGAGCGGTTGATCGACGACCCGTACGCGCGACTGCTGGTCGATGACGCCGCGATCGCCGCGGCTCGCGCTGATCCCGCGTTGCAGAACGTGATCCGCCTCCGCACGCGCTACATCGACGACGCTGTTGCAGAGTTTGTCACCGCCAACGTCGAGGATCGGCCGCAGGTGCTCGTGCTTGGCGCCGGTCTCGATGCTCGCGCCTACCGGATGCCGGTGACCACCACGTTCTTCGAGGTTGATTTCCCCGCCACGCTCGCCCTCAAGGCCGATTTGCTCGCCGGCAACGAGCCGGTTTCACCGCGAATCGAGGTGCCGGTCGATCTCGCTGTCGGTAGCTACGTCGGGCCGCTCGTTGATGCCGGATACGACCCGGCCCGGCCGACGATCGTGGTCTGGGAGGGTGTGATCACCTACCTCGACGGGGCGACAGCCGAGCGGGTTGTCGAGCAGATCTCTGGCTCGGTCTCGCCCGGCAGTCGGCTCGTTGCCGACTACGCAGAGATGTCGTGGTTCGCGGGCTCGACGTTCGAGCGCGCCACCGCGGCGATCGCGAGCCGTCTCCGCGACGGCGGCGAGCCACTCCGGTCGGGCATCCGCGACATGCACGGCACGCTTGATCGCGCTGGCTTCGACGTGATCGACGACGTGGCCACCGAAGATCTCCGTCCCCGATACGGCCTCGACCCCTGCGATCGTCACTACCCGGCGAGGATGGTCACCGCCCAACGCCGCTGACCCCACAACGCACCCTCCAGGAACGTGGGGTTCGCTGGCACGGCTCCCTGCGGCCCGATCAGGAGGCGAGGTGGATGACGTCTTGGACCAGTAGCACCGACAGCAGCGCGATCACGCAGACCGCAACGGTTGAGAAGTGCCACCGCCACTTGTGGTCGACAGAGAAGAACCGACGGATCGTGAACACATCGCAGGCGATCGCCAAGAGACCGATGACCAGGCCGATCAGCACACCGGTGTTCGTCACCAGGCCGAGCGCCGGGAGGACGAACGGGAACACCAGGTAGGTGAGGGTGCAGCGGACCGTGGAGATGAACATCGACCGTCGGAACGCGTATACCGCTGACCGCGATGACACGCCGATGGGCCTGTCGCTCACGCGAAGCACCCGGCGGACCAGCTCGTCAGCGTGCGAGCGCTGCGGACCTGCGGTCTTCGCGTGGTGCGCGAACGGGCACCCGAGTGCTGGTGCTTGAACGTCGGTCATGACGCCTCCTGGAAGGTGCGGTCCATCGCATTCGATGGTGAAAGGTGGGGTGTAACGAGTTGCGGAATGAGGGCCTCGACGGTGATGCCGAACGAGGCGAACACGGCTAGGGCCGATGCGTTGTCGCCGGCCGCGATCAGGTTCTTGATGGTGATGGTCGGGGTGTGAACCAGTTTGTTGGACATGGCCTGGACGGCCGCGTCGATCTGCTGGTGG
>JANOKQ010000904.1:0-1998 GCA_031419375.1 Acidimicrobiaceae bacterium | reverse complement strand
GCGGACACGAAGTGACCTTGTTCGCGAGCGCAGTGCAAGGTCAGCCGGCAGACGATGTGGTCGAGGGCGTCCGAATCATCCGCCGCGGCGGTCGCCTTGGCGTGTACCGGGCCGCACGCGCGTTCTGGAAGGCTGAAGGCGCCGGCACGTTCGATGTCGTGATCGATGAGGTCAACACCCGACCGTTCCTTACTCCTCGATACATCAGTACGGTGCCCGTGGTGGCGCTCATCCACCAAGTGGCCCGAGAGGTGTGGAAGTATGAGGTCCCAGCGCCGATCGGCCTTGTCGGTCGATACGTGATGGAACCCTGGTGGCTCCGCAGTTACAGAAACGTGCCCGTGCTCACCGACTCGCCGTCGTCGGCACAGTCGCTCGAGCAGTACGGGATTCACGGGGCTCACCCGCTGCCCATCGGCGCTGCCCCGATCGAGCAGCCCGATGTGGAGAAGGAACCCGTTCCTACGGTCGTGTTCCTGGCCCGTCTCGTCGAGAGTAAGCGGCCCCACCACGTTTTCGAGGCGTTTGCGCTTCTACGCCGTGAGATTCCCGAGGCGCATCTTTGGATGGTCGGTGATGGTCCGTACCGTAAGACTCTCGAGGCGAAACGTGAACCGAACGTCGAATTCCTCGGGCGGGTTTCAATACATGAGCGTGAGGAACGCCTGGCCAGGGCGCATGTGCTGGTGGCCGCCTCGGTTCGTGAAGGCTGGGGTCTCAACGTCAGCGAGGCCGCGGCCTGCGGTACCCCGTCGATCGGATACCGGGCCCCAGGATTGGTCGACTCCGTGCCGGCATCGGGTGGACACCTCGTCGAACCACACCCGCAGGCAATGGCGGACGCGCTAATCCGCTTCTTCCGTGGCGATCTCATCATCGAGCCACGGGTGTCGCTCGTACCGTGGAACATTGTAGCGAATGCTGTGGAGGCGCATTTGCTCGACGCAGTGGATCGCTTCGCGCCCGCCCGCTGATCAGTTGTCAGAGGGTTTGAACAGGAAATTGAGCAGCTTGTTGCTGCCAAGGATCTCCTCCACTCCGGTTTGGTGCAATAGGCGGACTCCACGCCCGTCGAACACCTCGCAGACCCCGTACGTCTCCAGAAGGTGAGGGAGCGTCTCGACCCATGAAACTCCGGCGGCTCGCGCTTGCGGCACGGAAAACTCCGTCAGCAGCAACGGATGTCGCGCCAGGACCTGACGCATTCCTTCGAATGCCTCTGGCTCGAATCCCTCAATGTCAATTTTGACCGCATCGACTACCAAATGGTTAGCGGCCACGAACGAGTCGAGCGACACCACATCGACGGAGATGTCGCCGGTGCCCCCGGCGGGGGCAAGGCGATGCGTCGCGCCCGCAGTGCTGATCTCGAGCGAGCCGGTGCCAGAGGCTCGGCCTACGGCTGCGGCAATGATCCGGACGTTCGTGCACCCGTTCCGCCGAAGGTTGGATTCTAGCAACTTCACATTGTCGGGGCTCGGCTCGAACGCGAGGACTTGCCCTGTGGGACCGACTGCTTTAGAGAGCAGGACGCTCCAGAGTCCGATATTCGCTCCAATGTCGGCCACCACTGCCCCTGGTAGAATCAGGCTGAGGAAGCGGTCGAGTTCGTCGGATTCGTACGTTCCGTCAGCAAGGGTGGGCAGTGTTGTGATGTCGCCTGTGGAGATCTCGATCTCGACATCGCGGAACGACACCACCGTGGTTCCCTCCGCGCCGTACGCAGTGCGGACCAGTCGCCCATAGATCGCGCTCATTCCGGGAAGTCGCTGCAAGGGAGTGTTGCGGAACAGTGATCGTCCGACTCGCATGATCGTTCGACTGGCTCGTGCGCTCACGCTAAGGCTCTTGGATGGTTTACTCACGGGTCGACGCTACCCGACCACGTTCGCCCAACTCCGCAATTCATCTCCGTCGTGCCGCGATCACTGTGTTGCCGGCAACCGATGGGATGCGGGCGAGAACCGCGTCAACTGGACGGAGCCAGCGCGGTATGGC
>JANOKQ010000903.1:0-6447 GCA_031419375.1 Acidimicrobiaceae bacterium | reverse complement strand
AGCGCCGACGATGCCGGTGGTGACCATCAGCCCCGAGGCCGGATGGGTGATGTGCATTGGGCCGCCCTTACCTTTGCAGGCGCCGGTCGCCCGCCCGAGGAACTCGGCCCACAGGTCGCGCAGTGGAACGCCCTTGGCCAGATGGTCGTGAAGGCCGCGGTAGATGGTGACGACGTAGTCGTCGGGGCGCAGGTGCACGCCCCATCCGGCACTGATGCATTCCTGACCGCGCGGCGAATAGTAGATCAGTTGAATCTGCCCGCTGGTGAGCATGCTGCGGAACCGCTCGTCGCACAGTTTGATGCGGCTCTGGATCTCGAACATGGCGAGTAGCACGTCGCGATCAGGAGCGTCCGGGCGATCGCCGCCAAGGGATGTCTGGGTCATGCAGGGTTCTTACCAGAGCGCGGCGAAATCCGTGCAATCGAACACGTATGCTCGCCCGATGGGTGCTCCCCGTTTAGCCGTTGTTCTGCTCGCCGCTGGCATCTTGATCTCGGCTTGCGGCGAGTTCGATCAGGGCGTCATTGCGCGTCGCTCTGACGCGACCGAAATCGAGCCGGCCAACACGGTGCCGAGCAACACCGATCCGAGCAACCCGTTGGAACCCACCGAGGACACCACACCCGCACCCGCCGACGGGGGCATCATCGATTTCGGCGATGCAAAGCCCGAGAAATCGTACGACAACTATCTCAACGCGGCCTTCGCCGACATCACCGAATTCTGGGCCGAGCAGTACCCGTTGGTGTACGGCGAGCCATTCGAGCCTGTCTCCGGTATCTACGCCCACTACCCCGAGCGCGAGTCGTTGCCGGAGAGTTGCGACGGCGGCGTTCCCTTCGACGCGGTGGCCGGCAATGCGTTCTACACCACCTGCGGCGACATCATCGTCTACGACGACGCCGAGCTGTTGCCGACACTGGTGGAGAACCTGGGCACCGCGGCGGTCGGTGTGGTGGCCGCGCACGAGTACGGTCACGCGATCCAGGCCCGAGCCGGGGTGCTCGATCTCGGGCTGCCCACCGTCGACAGCGAACAGCAAGCCGACTGCTTCGCCGGAGCCTGGGCCGCTCACGTCGCCAGGGGCGAAAGTGACACGCTCACCTTCAGCGACGACGATGTCAAGGGTGGCATCATCGCGATGATCGAGGTCCGTGACCCGCCGGGCATCGACGTGGTTGCCGATCCCAGCGGTCATGGCACCGGGTTCGACCGGGTGGGCGCGTTCCAGGAGGGATTCCTGAACGGCGTGAGCCGCTGCGCTGGCTTCATCGAGAATCCGTACCCGCGCATCGACCTCTCCTTCAGCACGGTGGAGGAGGTCGACACCGGCGGCAACTTGGCCTACGAGGAGATCCTCGCCGCGTTGCCGCTCGCGCTCGAGACGTTCTGGGGACCGACACTGACCGGCAGCAGCATCACCTTCACTGCACCCACCCTCGCGCCGTTCATCCCCGGCGGCGCGGCCCCGGATTGCGAGGGGCTCAGCGCCGAGGTGCTCACCAACGATGCGACGTACTGCGCGTCGACCAACACGATCGTGTACGACGAGGTGTTCGTCCAGGATCTGTACAACCGCCTCGGCGATTTGTCGTTCGGCTACCCGCTTGCGTCGGCCTACAGCGACGCCGTGCAGGTCGCGCTGTCCAGCTCCCTCGCGGGCGAGCCGCGCGAGTTGTTGAACGACTGCCTCGTCGGCGCCTGGATCGTCGACATCGTCCCCTCGGGTGAGGTCAATGCCGACGGTATCCCCCTGGCCAACAACCCCAACCAGGAGATCCTGCTCAGCTCGGGCGATCTTGACGAAGCGGTGATCACCGCCATCGCGTTGGGCGACGAAACGAGTTCGACCAACGAGGTCGGTACCGCGTTCGAGAAGATCGACTCGTTCCGTACCGGGGTGCTCGGCGGCCTCTCCGCGTGCCAGCGGCGCATCCCCGGCTGAATCCATTCCGCTTCAGCCGTGACCGAACTCGACAGTACTGATTCCGGCACGCGCCCGATCGCCACGATCGACATCGGGACCAACAGCATTCACCTCCTCGTCGTTCGCGCCACGGTGGTTCAGGGTCAGTCCCCGAGCGGGCCGACAAAACTCGAGGTGATCGAACGGCGACGTGACATGGCCCGGCTCGGGCACAGCGCGAGCGGTGCCATGAAGGAACTTTCCGGCGAGGCCATCGAGCGTGGCGTGACCTCGCTGCGGCGGATGAAACGGATCGCCGACAGCCACGGCGCCACGATCCGGGCCGTGGCGACGAGTGCCGTTCGTGAGGCCAGCAACCGCGACATCTTCGTCGAGCGCGTCCGCGCCGCGACCGGGATCGAGGTGGAGGTGATCTCCGGTGAGCACGAGGCCCGCTTGATCTACCTCGGTGCCGGCACCGCGGTCCGCGAGATCGCCGAGCAACGCTGCGTGGTGATCGATGTCGGCGGCGGCTCAACCGAAGTGGTGCTCGGCAATCGCGGCACCGTCGAACTGGCCTGCAGCATGCGCCTCGGCGCCGTGAGGCTCACCGACCGCTACTTCCTGGATGGTGTCGTCACGCCAGAGTCGATCGCCATGTGCGCGCAGACGATCGACGACACCATCGGCGACCTCGGCACGATCGTGGCATCGTTTGCCCCGACGCTGACACTCGCTTCGTCGGGCACCGCCGAAACCCTGACCCGCATCGCGCAGCGCGCCACAGGGTCTGCGATCCACCCCGGGTTCAGCGCCTGCGAGCTCGACACGATCCTTGCCGAGCTTGTCGCTCGCCCCACGGCAGGCGAGCGGGCCACGATCGCCGGCCTCGATGCCGAGCGTGCCGACATCATCGTGGCCGGTGCCTTGGTGTTGCAGCGGTTCGCCCACCGGAGCGCGATCGCGAGGTGGCGGTTCAGCCCCGGAGCACTGCGCGACGGATTGGTTGTCGACACGCTGAACACCAACCAGCCGGGCCTCGCGTCGCCGATCCAGCTGGAATGACTCGGGTAGCCACCGGTCACTGGTCGAGCATCGCCCCGATCAGGCGGGCCAGCTCGAGGGGTTGATCGCCTTGCACGCTGTGGCCGGCGGCTTCGACGACGTGCACCCGCGTGGCAGGTTTGCGGCGAAGCGCTTCGGCAACGTCGTCGTCATCCACCACCGGCGACAACGCCCCGCGCACCAGAGCGACCGGACAGGTGAGTAGCCCGAAATCGTCCCACAGCGGCGACATCGCTGCCGCCAGGCCATCACCGGCTGCCGCCAGGCCGTCACCAGGTGCGGGATCGGGCGAGTCGTCGGCTGTGCGGGCGTGGGTGCCACGGTCGTAGCGCCATGCCCATGAACCGTCGTCGAGTTGCTGTGCGTTGTGCAGGATTCCTCGCCGCAGCGAGCTTTCGCTGCGGGTCGGGTTGTGTTGCATCGTGCGTTCCAGCAACGCGTCGAAACTGGGGAAGCTTTGCGGGCCATCGACGAAATCGATCACCGCCTTCGACTTTGCCCGGTTCACACCGGGGGTGATGTCGACCAGCATCAGCGCCTGCACGAGCATACGGTGGTGTGTGGCCACCTGCAATGAGGTCAGTCCGCCGAGCGACATCCCCACCAGCATCTGCGACCTTGGCGCCAACGCGGTGATGACCGCGGCGACATCGTCGGCGAGCAGACGGGGGATGTACCGGCCATCGGGCCGCCAGTCGGAATGGCCGTGGCCGGGAAGATCGATCGCCACTGCCGAGCGCCCGAGGGCCATGATCGTCGTGTCCCACGTGTGCGCGTTCTGCGCGCCGCCGTGCACGAACACCACCTCGGGATCGTCCCCCCACACCAGCACGCTGATCGACCGGCCGTCGGGTAGCTGCACCTCGTCTCGGCGGACGGTGGGCGGCTTCTCGATTGACAGACCGTGCTCGGAGGCGTTCTCGTGAAACAGTCCGAACTCGTCATAGGGCAGGCGATCCATACGTGCCATCGTGCCAGGTCGTCGGTGTCAGCTCGGCGCCGGCGCAGTCGTCAGGCGCCTGCGGGGGCGGGCAGGGTGGTGGCCGCCGCAGTGGTCGGCACCGCCGTCGTGGGTGCAACGGTGGTCACCGGGACGGTCGTCGCTGGCACTTTCGTGGTGGTTGGGGCGGTGCCGGGCACTGCCACCGGGGGGGCCACGGTCACCGGGGGGGTCGTCGCCAGCGAGGCCGTCGGCGGCGGGACCGTCGTGGTGGTCGTGGTCGTCGTCGTCGGAGCGTTCGGGTCGGGCCGGTTGAACGAGGGCAGCCGCTCGGCCTTGGTGTAGTCCTCCGGCTCTTTGCCATCAAGGCCCCACACGAACACCCGGTCGCCATTGTCGACCAGGCTGGGGAAGAACTCGGCGATCTGGTTGTTCAACCGCACGCAGCCATGCGAGGCGGGCTCGCGCGGCACGTTCTCGGCACCGTGGATGGCGATGCCGTAGTTGAAGTACACCGGGTTCAACATGCCACCGAGCGGGCTTTGACGTTTGCCCTCGTAGCGGCGGGTGAACTTGAACGTGCCCCCGGGCGTTTTGGCGAATGCGCAGATGTACTTCGTCACCGGCGGGTCGAGCGGTTCGCCGTATTCATCGGTGTCATAGAGCGCTTCCTCGCAGAACTCGGCCGGTTGGCCGTTTTCGTCGAGGACTCCCGACGAGATGTGGGCGATGAGGGTGGGGGTGTCGTCGGTGAACACGATCAGCACCTGCTGTGGCAGGTAGAGCTCGACGTGGGTGGTACCGGCACCGAGGGGGCGGCGCGGTTGGAATACGATCGGGTCCTGCATCTCCAACCACAGCTCCGGTGTCACCTGCGACGCCGAATCGCTGTTGGAGAGGTCCTGCCAGGTGAGTTGCTTGACCAACTTCTTGTACGCCCAGACGGCCTGTTGGGTGCCCGATCCGAACTGCCCGTCGACGGGGCCGGGAGCGAAGCCGAGATCGGTGAGCCGTTGTTGGACCTTGCGGACGTCGTCGCCGAAGGAACCGTTGAAGATCGGCCCGGCGATGCTGCTCTTCACGACGGTGGTGGCCGTCGGGTCGATGCTCACGGCGGGCGGGGCGGTCACGGGCACCGTGACCGCTGTGCCGGGCGGCGACGTGGCGTTGGCCGGGGCGCTGGCCGGGGCACTCGCGCCATTGCTGCCACCAGACAGGCCAGCGACGACGACCACGATCAACACGCTCGCGGCGGCAACAGCGGGCAGCCACCGGTTGGCGGGCGCGACACCACGGTCCTCGTCGACCGGATCGGGTCGCAGAACGGGACGAGTTGGCGAGCCTGCGGGGCGCCGCCTCGGTTGTAGGCCGGGAGGCCGAGGAGTGGTCAAGTAAAGACTCCGGGGAACGGGACCCGACGATCCTACCAACCCCGTCGGTGGCCCAGCCCGCGCTGGCCCGAAGGCCCTGGCTGGTCCGTTGCTCAGCTCTGCGGCACGCCCGGAGTGATGGGGGCGATGGGCGTGATGGGCGTGATGGGCGTGATGCTGCGCAACTCGCGGCGTAACTGCAGCATCTCGGCCACAATCCGCCTGATCACCGACAGCGACGACAGCGTACTTTCGCCCCTGGTGCGGGCGAAGTAGTCGACACCGAACTGGATCACGTTGAAGCCCAGCTTGCGCGCCCGGATGATCAGCTCGGCGTCGATGAACGAGCCCTCGCTGTGCAGTTCGATGTGGTCGAACACGCTACGCCGACACAGCTTGAACGCGAAGTTGATGTCGCGCAGCCGCACCCCGAACAGGCGGCGGATGAGAACGTTGTAAAAGAACGTGTAGATCGCCCGCGAGGGCCCTTCACCAACCCGGTCGAAGCGATACGCGCTGACGATGTCTGCCTCGTAGTAGCGCAGCAGGCGCAGCGCCTTGTGCAACTCGGCCATGTCGAACGGCAGATCGGCATCGGTGTACAACACGAGGTCACCAGTGGCCGCACCGAAACCCGACTTGATCGAGCCGCCCAGCTTGCGGTTGACCGGATGATGGACCACCTTCACCCGCGGATCGGCTGCTGCCATCTCGTCGGCAATCGTGGCGGTGCGGTCGGTTGAGGCGTCGTCGATGACGATCAGTTCGTAGTCGGCGATGCTCCCCGCCGTCACCAGTTCCTCCGCCACGTCACGCGCCGCCTGGAGGGCGCGCGTGATGTACGCCTCCTCGTTCCACATCGGGAAGAAGATGCTCAACGTCTCATTCGATGTAGAAATCACCGCCGGGAGGGTAGCTGACGTGACCGGCGGAGCGTCCGGCACCCTGCCTCGGTCCGCCACTGGCCGGGCGCGTGGAGGCCAGGTCGATCCACCGCTACGCTGGCCTGCAATGACCTCGTTGCCGCCGCCCCCGGCCTTCGGCGAGGCCGACCCCGCTGCCTTCGACCCCGCTGCCATTGGCGTGACCGTGTACAGCGCGGGGACTCCATTCGATCCTGCTGCTGGCGAGTCCGCGGCAGAACCTGGCGTGGCCGTGCTGCG
>JANOKQ010000902.1:0-2298 GCA_031419375.1 Acidimicrobiaceae bacterium | reverse complement strand
GAACGCGATGGTGAGCTTCATACCCGGGAACAGCAATGCCGGCAAGGGATCCTGATCGCGCGGGTTGAGGAGCGCGTGGCGGATCGCGCCGTCGATGTCATCGAGCGGCTTCAGCGGCTCGGGTGGATAGATCACCCGGCTCCGGCCGGCGGGCAGCTTTTCGAGGCTGAAGTTCTCGCCGCGCCAGAACAGGATCGGTGGGGTCGAACGATCGACCTCGAGGACGAATCCAGGACGTGGCATCACAGACTCACTTTCTGGGGCAGGGACCGCAGGTCGAACGCGATCTTCACCGCGCCACGGCGTCCTGCTGTGGCGGCATGGGCGATGGCATCAACATGGTCGGCGATCGGATAGGTGGCTGAGAGCAGACGCTCGAAGCCGAGTGCGTGGGCGGTCTCGATCGCGAGATCGAACGTACGCCGGCGTGATCCGTCTGGCATCGTTTCGGTGCCGTAGGTGTACGCGCCGACGAGCTGAGTTTCACGGTGCCACAGGCCGGTCAGATCGACAGTGACCTCGGCGGGCATTCCCATCAGCACCACGCGGCCCCGCGGCCGGGTGAAGCGCAGGCAGTCGCTGATCGAGGCCGACGTACCCACCGCGTCGATGGTCGCGTCGGCCCCTCCGGAGAGGTGATCGCCGACGACGTGGCTTGCCGTCAGCCGTCTGACGGCGCGCTGCAACTCATTGGGCTTCACCACCAGGTCGGCCCCGAACGCTGTCGCCAGGGCCTGTTGATGCGGGTAGCGGGCCCCGACAACGATCTGCACGCCCGGCACGTACCGGCGCAGGCCGGCGATCGCGCACAGCCCCATGGTGCCGGCACCGAGCACGGCCACCACCGGCTGATCGGTCGTAGCCACCGTCGGCCACGTCAGCAGTGCGGCGTGGATGCCGGCCGCGGCGGGCTCTACCAGCACGGCCTGCTCGTCGCTCATCGCATCGGGAACGTGGTGGATCTGGCTGTCGTGGGCGACGAACTCGGGTGCCCAACCGCCGCAGGTGGAGTTGCAAAACCCGATCTGGATCCCGGGTTCGAGGTGCCCGGTGGCGAGGTGGGCGTAGTCGTTGCCATCGCCGGGGGCGGCCCCGGGGAACGGCAGCTCGAATCCGCGGGCGGCGTGGCCGAGCACCGGTTCGATCACCACCCGCTGGCCCGATGCCAGTTCGCCGACAACCTCGTGGCCGGGTACGAACGGGAAGCTGACCCAGTCGTCGAAGTACGCCGATGCATGACCGCCGACGGTGGCGAGGTCGCTCCCGCAGATCCCCGACAGCCGGGTGTGCACCCGGTGCCATCCGTCGCCCGGCAGTGCCGGCGGGTCGATCGTGACCAGCTCCAACGGGCCGAGCTTGGCCGCCGTCGTCGGAGCGAACGCCGACAACAACCGCGCCGCGCCGATGCGGCCCATCTTCTTGTCTACCTGCAATGCCCTCATCGTGCCCGGTCTGCAATCCGAACTTTGTCGGTCTCGACAGGCTCAGCGTGTTCAGACCGACAAAGTTGCGAGTGGGGACCGGCGTGGGGACCGGCGTGGGGACCGGCGTAGGACCTGGCGAGCGGTTCGGTGTGGGCGTTCATGCGAAGTGCCTTCGTCGTTCGCGCTCGCTGAGCATCTCGCCGATCGGCAGCAGCGACTTCGGGGCACCCTGGGCCTTGGTCCAATCCTCCACCAGCCAGCCGCGCTTGCGGGCGATCGCGGCCAGGCGGGTTTCGGGGTTGACGGCGACGGGGAAGCCGACGCATTCCAACAGCGGCAAGTCGCTGGTGGAATCGGCGTAGGCGACGCATTCCTCCAGGCGCAATCCCTCTGCAGCGCAGTAGTCGTGCAGCACCTGGGCGCGGGTCTCGCCCGTCGGTGGCACTCGCGACAGCTCGCCGGTGTAGGTGCCGTCCGGGCGCACCGTCATTTCGGCGGCGACGATCTCGTCGAACAGCGGCCGCAGGCCCTCGACGGCGAAGCTCAGCGCGCCGGTGATCAGCATCGTGCGGTGCCCGAGGGCGCGGTGCTCGCGCACCCTGCGGAAGCCGGCGGGGAAGCTCTTCGTGAGGATCAGCTGTGTCAGTAGCTCCTTGGAATCCTCGTCGATCTGGGCGACCGGGGCGTCTTCGTAGCGACGGTAGAAGTGGCGCAGGAAGTCGCCGCGGTCCTTGCGATCCATGCTCGACAGGCTCGGCGCCTCGGCAAGCGTGCGCAGCACGTAGCGAATCCGCTCGGGCATGTTCAGCCGCCGGGTGGCCAACCACGAGTAGCTCTCGACCACGTTCGAGGAGATGAGTGTGTTCTCCAGATC
>JANOKQ010000901.1:0-3725 GCA_031419375.1 Acidimicrobiaceae bacterium | reverse complement strand
CGTCGCCGGCATCGAACGCCTTGAGCCCGGTCACCTTGCGCCACACCTCGATCGCTTGCCACGCCAGCGCGACGCATTGCTCCCAGTGATGAAGCGCCGACCAGTAGGTCCTGATCGGTTGTTCGCCGGCAGCACGTCGCTCCACAAAGTGCCTTGTCGCCTCGTCCGCGAGCTTGTATTCGTCGAAGGCGGCGGTCACCCGACGGATAAACGTGAACGCGTACTCTCGAGCGGGCGTCGTAAACGCTGTGCGCGCCGCGGAGTTGAGGAAGTAGTTCGAGGGCCAATGCTCCGCCTGCGGATGGTGAAGTTCAGGAATATCCACCTCGGCAAAGCGGGAGATATCGGTCGCGACCAGCTCGTCGAGGAGCTCCCAGTTGAAGGTCACCGTCATGCCTCGAAGGTACCTCGCCCACCTCTCGTGCCCTTCTACGATTTCTGCTCGTTAAGACGCGGGGTCGCACTCCGGACGGCACGCGCCAGATGCGCCGATATGTGCCCTCCGCGCTCGCGTTATGACGTGATCATCTGCGCCGTTGTTCTGTGCACGGCTATGTTGACGCAAGTGGACCCGGCCACCGTGCGAACGTGGTCCGTGTGGGGCGGGTGCCTGTGACGCCGCAGCCTTTCTGTGTGGGCGTCGAGCAGCTGGATACTCATACGATCTGGGACCAGGCAAGCAAGGGAGACAGCTCTGTGAGTTCCAGCATGTATCGCGGACAGCTCGAGCGCAAGCGACAGCAGCGGCTCGATTCAGAGAAGAAGGCCGGAGATCTCCGAAGCAAAGAGTCAGGGGAACGAGTACGGGCTGCCAAGGCCCGCGCGGCGGCCTCGAGCGCCACGAGTGCGACCACTACAGCGAGCAAGTTGCGCGAAGCGGATCGCGCCGAGGCAGCTGCTGCAGCGGCCGGCCGGGATGCGGCGAGGAAGCAGGACGAGGCGAGTCGATACGCGAAGGAAGAGGCGAACCTGCAGAAGAAGGTCTCGGATGCGGAACGGTCCGAGGCCGAGGCGATCCGTCGGAAACAAGAGCAGGTCCGGCTGCGCACGGAGCAACGTGAAGCCGCTGAGCGAAGTGCGTGGGACCACCGGCTGATGGCAACGGAGGCGGCAGTGCGCGAGGTCGTGAGGGACCTGCGGGCGCCCAAGCCCGAAAGACTCCGAGTTCTACTCTTGGGGTCCTCGTCAGCGGGGGATCTTCGGGTGGGCCGCGAGCAGAAGCGCATACGCGCTGCCGTGGAATCAGCTCTCCATCGGGACTTGGTTCTGCTTGACGTTCGGCCCGCTGCGACGACCGCCGACCTGCTCGACGGAATCACTAAGTTCCGACCACATGTCGTCCATTTCAGCGGACATGGTGACGAGACTCTCATCGAGTTTGAGGACGAGCGAGACGACCACCACGCCGGCGTGATTGTCACGGCGACGGCCTTCGGATCTGCGATCCGCGCTAGCGATGACCCGCCCCTTCTGGTTCTGCTCAACTCCTGTCACTCCGCCCGTCAGATCGATGCTCTGGTCAGCGAGCTCATTCCATTGGCCATCGGCATGGCCGATGAAATCGATGACGGTGATGCGATCACATACGCGGCACAGTTTTACGCAGCCGTCGCGAATGGACAGTCGGTCCAATCGGCTCACCTGTCGGCGCGGGCTGCGCTTGAGCTGGCTGGGCTTGCCGGCGCAGAACTGCCCACACTGGTTGCGGCGCCCGGCGTTGACCCCGCCACCGTGGTGTTGGTTCAACCGCCGGCTTGACCCCGGCTGCCGCTGCGAGCACACACCGGACGTGATCAGCCGGACGGTGCGTCACATTGCGCCGGGTGTGGGAGACCCACCTATCGCCGATCTGCTCGTTCACGTCGTTTGTTGAGGCCGTCGTTCTGCGACGCGCGTTCTGTGCGCGACGGGTCCGGTGCGCACCACGGTGACGTCGGTGTCGCCAGTCGCCTATGACAACTCTGGCCGAGCAACTCCGAGGGTCGCACCACAGGCAGCGCAAAACGCGACACTGACATTCGTCGTCGGCGCACCGTCGCGTCGCGCCCTGTCGACGTCAACTTGGCGGATCGGGGAGAACGACGATGCCAAAGGTGCGGGCGCCGGCTTCGACCAGGTCGGGCCAGATCTCCGACGTCTTGCAACTCGCGAACGCAGCGTCGTTGTCGTTTGGCCCGGCGGGGCCGAACAGCGCCACTGATTCGTGCCGATGGCCGGGGTCATGACGAGCGGTGTAGACGATGCCGTCGTAGCCGTCGTCGTGGGTGAGTCGTGCGAGACGCTGGGGGGTGTCGTAGTCGTCGCCAGCGGCGATCGCGGCTGTGAGATCGAGATCTTGCGTGCGCTACGCGCTGCGCGCGTTAGAGCGGGTGAGATCGAAGAGGTGAAGGTCTCGGGCGATCGTGACCACGCTGTGCCGGCGACGAGCGATATCACTCACAGCTCGAGTGAGGACCCGGCCGAGCGTCTCGATGTAAGCGCCGAGCGGCTCAAATCCGAGATAGCACGTCCCTCGCTCGGCGACGTTGATGAGGTTGAACCGGCCGTGAGGGCTGGTGTCGAAGAACGCAATGGAGCCAGGCCGCGTTCCATGAATCCGGTGCAGCTCGGTCCCCGCCACCACCCGGCGGACGGGGTGATCGTCTTCGTCGGTCACAGCGTCTCAAGATGGGCAGCGCGTTGAGCGGCCCGCACGACCGGGCCGTCGTCACCGCCGCCGATGATCCACTCGGCGGGGGATCGACCGTCGAGTTCGGGCTGAGGGCTCGTGGCCCATGCGGCGATCGTGTACGGCGAGAAGTCGTCGAGGACCTCGCGGAAAGTGGTCACGATGCGCAGGGTGATCGGTCGCACGATCGAGCGGGCGCCGTCGACGTCGACGTCGAACTGCCAGGTCGGATAGTGGCTCGTGCCCGTGCCGGGCAGCGCAAGGACGCTGCCGGTCCGCTTGCGCGAGTCGAGAGCCTGGCGTGAGATGCCCAGCAGGTCGCTCACGCCTTTCGTGTCGAGTATTTCGCCGACTCCTTGACGCCAAGCTGCCGCTGCCGCCGCCTGCACTCCCGCTTCGCGGCCGATCTCGGCCACATCGTCGAGATCCAGACGATCGACGTGTGCTGCGTTCGACGCCCAAGCGCCGGTGAACGCCTCCACGAGTGTGTTGATCGGCGTCGGGGTCCCCCACATCGCATTCCACGACTCCTCACTGAGGTTTGCTGGGGGCGTGAAGGTGATCTTGAGCGTCCGTAGGTTCGTGCGAATATCGGGATCCGACACACCCAGCAGCGTTGCGATGGTGTTGCGAGAGTACCCCTGCACGATCAGTTTGATGATCGCTCGCTGGAGGTCGGTAAGCCCGCGGCTGACTTGCTCGAGTTCAGCGAGGATGCTGCCCACTCGTGCGGGGTCGTTGGTGGTTGCACCCGTGTTCATGCGATCAGGTTAGCACACCGTCAAGGCGTCAAGGTGCGGTAGTGGAGGCGCGGAAGCGGACCGATGACCTCAATCGTGACCTTCGAGGGATCGGCGGGCACTTGAGAGCGCGTCGGGCGGCCGCGATGCCGCACGCTGTATCGGCGCGTGTCCGCTCGTTCGAGTGCGCCAAAACTTGGTTGCTGACATCCTCGGCGGGGTGCCCCATACCGATGCTCCTATGTGTTGTCAAGGATCAATTTTGCGTCGGTGGCCGTGGGTGTGACAGGACAGGGATGAGGCACTCGACGGTGTCG
>JANOKQ010000900.1:0-8013 GCA_031419375.1 Acidimicrobiaceae bacterium | reverse complement strand
GTGGCCGCCGAGCAAGAGCACCGCGGCGAACCCGGCCGCGGCCAACGAGGCCACGAGCACAGCCAGCTTGGCTTCGACGATCTGAACCGGGTCGTCGAACGCGAGCTCGGTGATGAACAACGCAACGGTGAAGCCGATGCCGGCCGCGGCACCGATGCCGAGGACCTGGCGGGGCGAGCTTCCCGTCGGTGTGTCGGCAATTCCCATCCGGACCGCGAGACGGCTGGCGACGACAACGCCGAGGGGCTTGCCGATCACCAGGCCGCACACGATCGCCCAGGTGATCGGCGAGCCGACGGCGCCGCGCAGCCCGACACCGGAGATCTCGATCCCGGCGTTGGCGAGCGCGAAGAGGGGCACGATGAGGTAGCTCGTCCAGGGATGCACGAGGTGCTGCAACCACTCGACGTCGGAGACCGCCGAGCGGGCGATGCCGGTGGTCGTGAACGCGGCATCGACGCTGGACACGTCGGCGAGCTCCTCGGCATCGATGAAGTCCGCGCTGAGATGTGGGGTGGTCGGAGCGAGCAGCCCCATGACCACCCCGGCCAGCGTGGCGTGGATTCCGGCCTCGTGGAACGCGTACCACAACACGACGCCGAGCACGACGTAGACGACTGTCCGGCGGACGACCAACCGCTTCGCTGCGACGGTGGCAGCGATGGCGCCGGCGGCGACGAGGAGCCACTGCCACGACACCGAATCGGAGTAGAACGCGGCAATGATGATGATCGCGCCGATGTCGTCGACGATCGCCAAACCCAACAGCAGCACCCGCAGCGAGGGGTGGACGCGGTCGCCCGCGACGGCGACGATGCCGACGGCGAGCGCAATGTCGGTGGCCATCGGGATCGCCCAACCGTTCGGTGCCGTTCCTCCGGCGATGGCGAGGTAGATGAGCGCGGGTACCGCCATCCCGCCGATTGCCGCAGAGACCGGCAGGAGTGCCGCGCGTTTGGTCGACAGGTGTCCGGTGGCGAGCTCGCGCTTGATCTCCAAACCGACGACGAGAAAGAAGATCGCCATCAGCCCGTCGTTGATCCAGTGCTTGAGGTCGAGTGTGAGCGCCTGGTCGCCGATGGACACGGTCGCCTGCGTCGACCACAGGTCGAAGTACCCCTGCGACCACGGTGAATTGGCCCAGATCAACGCAACGACGGCGCTGGTCGCGAGCAGGACACCGCCGCCGGCTTCGGTGACGAGGAAGTCGCGCAACGGTCGCAGTGCGCGTGGCATGGCCGGCCCCGACGGCGGTGCCGCGGCCGACGGGATTGCTTCGTCTGTCGGCGCGTTCGATGCCGAGCACCCGGGTTCCGGCGCGGAAGCGCCGTGGCTCGACATGGCATCAGTCTGGCAGGCAATGCATCGCAGTGCAGTCTGATGTCGCGGAGACCACACCCGTCGGGCTGCAGAGGGTGGTCGCGTCGTCACGGTGCGGCGACCGCAATAGACTGCCCGGCGACTGGTGGAGGTCACGTGAATCGAAGGAAGACACCTGTGTACGTGCGTCGGGGCAGGAGCGCGGGTGCAGTCGCGCTCGCTCTCGCTCTCGCTCTCGTGGGGATGGCGATGTGTCTCGTCGCCGGCGAAACCTCGGTGGCCGTCGCCGCGCCGTCCCGGATCGTCGACGTCGACACGTGGGCGTGGTGCGGCGTGCACCCCGATGATCTCGCGGCCCGCTCGTCGGCGGCGTCGATGGCAACCGCGGCCGGCATCGACGTCACGTTCGGCCCCTGCAACGTGCCGACCCCCGACTACACACCCGCCAACACCAGAAACCGTTACGTGAGCCCCGCGCTGTACATGCGCCTCGTGGAGATCAACGCTGCCGTGGGAATCAAGACCGCCGTGTACGACGCCCGATTGTGGGACGCCGACGCGCAAAAGCGCAACGACGCGGTCGCGTTCTGGACCCCCGTGCTGCGTCACATCGCGGTGTGGGACATGGGCGACGAGTTCGACCCCAACACTCCGCCCGAGTGGAATGCCCTGATCGACCGCTGGAACATCGTGCTCGCCGATGTCACCCCGCGGACCGGCATCCGCCCGTTCACCAATCATCTCCCGACGGCGATCGGCGACGCGCTGGACGACATCCCCGAGGCCGACAAGCTGATGTCGTTCGCGGTGTACGGGGGCGATCTCGGCACCTCGATCGCGCGGGCCAACGACGCGGCAGTCGAGACGCTGATGTGCGGTGTCAACGCGTTCGACCACTTCGGTTACGTGCCGACCCCGACACGGATCCGGACAGGCTTCAGCTCGCTCGTTGCCGCCGGATGCGATCAGATCCTCGTGTTCGGCGGTGCCCGCGTGTACGGCAGCGAGAACGTGTTCGGTGATTCGTCGATCGTCAACCGCGACGGGACGGCCGCACCATGGGCCGCCGGCGTGCGCGAGGGCTCCGGCCGTTCGGCATATCAGGCGGCCGGGCCGGCGCGCCTGTTGGAAAGCCGCATCGGGCCTGGCCTCGGCACGGTCGATGGCATCGGCGCGGCGATCGGTCCGCGCCCGGCCGCGACGGTGACCGAGGTGCAGATCAGCGGGCGCGCTGGCATCCCGGCGACGGCGGTCGCGGCGGCAGTGAACGTGACGGTCACCAACACCGGCGGCAACGGCTTCGTCACGCTGTTCCCGTGCGGTACGGCGCAACCAGCGGCGTCGCAGTTGAACCATGGCACCGGCGTGACCTTGTCGGCCGCAGCAACCGTGAAGCTTGGCGACAGCGGCCGTTTGTGCATCTTCAACCTCGCCGCAGTCGACCTGTTGGTCGACGTCGTTGGGTACTTCCCGGAGGGTTCCAGCTACACCGCGCTCGATCCCGCCCGACTGCTGGAAACTCGGCCGGGTCAGCCGACCGGAACAGTCGACGGCTTGTTCAACGGGCTCGGGGCACGGCTGGCCGGGACCGTGACCGAGGTGCGGGTCACGGACCGGGCCCAGATTCCAGTGGGTGTCGGCTCAGTCGTGTTGAACGTCACGGCGGTCGACGCCCGCGACGCCGGGTTCGTGACGGTCTACGCATGCGATCAACCCCGCCCCAACGCCTCGCAACTCAACCACGTCGCTGGGGGCACGATCGCCAACTCGGTCGTGGCTGCGGTCTCGGCGGCCGGCACCGTGTGCGTGTTCAACAGTGCCCCGCTCGATCTGGTGATCGACGTCTCGGGGTACCATCCGCCCGGCGTGAGCGTGGTGCCGGTTGCTCCGGCGCGGCTGCTCGAATCGCGCGATGGTGAGGCGGGCACGGTCGACGGAGCGGGCAATGGGATCGGCCGTCGCCCGATCGACAGCATCACCGAAGTCGACATCGGCGGCCGCGTCGGCGTGCCCTCCGGAATCTCATCAGCGGTGATCAACCTCACCGTCACCGAACCGGTAAATGCCGGCTTCGTGACGGTGTATGCCTGCGACACACCCCGCCCCAACGTGGCCAGCATCAACTTCGCGGCCGGCCAGACCGTGGCCAACCTCGTCGTCTCCGACGTGGACAACGCAGGGCGAATCTGCATCTACACGATGACCCCGACCCACCTCATCGTTGACGTCACCGCCTACCACCCCTGATCTGGAACGCCTGAGCGACTTGCCTGTCGACCTGGTCCCGGCCCGACCTCATCTGCTGGCCCGTCCCCAGTCTGCTGGCCTTGTTCGCGCAGGCTGCCGGTGGAGCGGCGGCGTGTCGAGAAAGCCACCGTGCCGAGAAAGCCACCGTGCCGGTGCATTTCTCGACACGCGGTTGCTCCGGCCTCGAGTTGGCCGCCGGATCAGGCGGGTCCGACGTGGCGCGTCAAGCGTGCGGCAGGGTCTTGTCGGTAGAAGCCGGCCAGCACGTCGTACAGATCGGGGTTGCCGTCGCGCAGGGGGAGCGGCTGGGTGAAGAACTGCTCGGTCGCCACGGCGAAGAACTCGCCGGGATCGGTGGCCGCGTAGTCGCGCAGCACGCTGTCGTGGCCGCGGCGCAGCAACTCGTACTCGGCCGTGCACACCTCGACCCAGCGGGCGCGAAACGCAGGATCGCTGATCGGGGGAGTGCCATCGACCACGCCGTCGAGCATGTCGATCTTGTGCGCGAACTCGTGGTAGACGACGTTGGAACCCGAACGCGGGTGGCGCGCCTCGAACGCCGCAGTGCTCCACGACAGCAGCAGGGGACCGCGCCGGTGATGGGCCTGGCCGGAGATGGCGTGCGGACCGTCGGCCACCATCCCTGAGCCGACCGACCGTTCGCCGTGCAGCATCACCGTGCGCGGATGGACGATGATCGAGTCGACCTGACGGTACAGGTCGAGGTCGAGTTCGAGCACCAGTAGGCACGCCTGGGCGGCGATCACGACCTTCACCTCGTCGGTCATGGTGAAGCCGTTCGCTGCCTCCCAGCGGCGCCCACCGATGAACAGCCGGATGAGATCTTCGAGGCGTTCGCGTTCATTGACCGACAGCGTCGCCCATGCCGCCCAGCGCACTGCCAACCGTTGCCGCCATGCTTCGGGGAAGTCGCCGGCCAATGCCTCCCGGCGCAGCCTGTCTCGTCGTGAACGGAACATCAGGTGTCCGGTTGGTGCCGGTTCAGCTCGCCTTCAGGTCGTGGCTGCGCAGCTCGGCGATGCGTTCCTGCAGGTACTCGAACGCGGTCCGATCCGGCGACAGGCGCACGTCATCCGCGGGATGCAGGAACAGTGGCAGCGACAACCGCGAGCGGGTGGCACCTTCACCGGTGGGGTTCATCACCCGGTGCGGTGTGCTCGGGTAGTAGCCACCGCTGGCGAGTTGCAGCATGTCGCCGCTGTTGACGGCGATGCTGCCGAAATCGCACGGCACGTCGTGCCAGTTGCCGGCAACGTCGCGAACCTGCAACCCGGGCTCGTTCGAAGCCGGCAGCACCGTCAGCAAGTTGATGTCCTCGTGTGCCGCGGCCCGGACCGCGTTGGCCGGCTCGTCGCCGCGCAACGGCGGGTAGCGCAGCACGCGCAGCAGCGTGCGGGTGCTGTCCACCATCATCTGGTTGAGCGGGCAGAAGAACCCCGCGCTCACCTCTGCGGGCGTGTTGGCCTCGACCCAGCCAAGCAGCGTGATGGCGATGTCGGTGGCCTGCTCGGCGTAGCGCATCGCCGCGTCACCCACCTCGGCCGGGTATTGCCCCCACGGGTACACGTGGAAGAACTCCTTGAGGTCGCGCACGGTGTTGCCCTTGGCCGTTTCCGAGACGTCGGGCCCGAAGTAACCGTCCTGGCTGCCTTCGGAGAACCGGTACGCGTCCTTGGCGTCGCTCTCAAAGAACGCGAGCCATTCGTCGTACACCTGCTGGACCAACTCGCGAGGGAGCGGATGGTTGACGATCACCGCGAAACCGGTGTGCCGTAACGACCTGGTGAAAGCCTCCGGTGCGTCCGGCGACTGGAAATCGACGACTTCGACGTTCATGGCCACACGCTACCGGTGGCCAGTCGCCGGCATCAGCCGCCTGCGGCCAGGCATCCACGATTGGCGTCACACGACGATGTTGACCATTCGGCCGGCGACGACGATCAGCTTCTTCGGTTGGGCGCCGGCGAGCGCGGCGATCACCTTGTCGTCGGCGAGAGCCAGCTGTTGGACGACGTCATTGGACGCGTCGGAGGCGACGATGATCCTGGCCCGGACCTTGCCGTTGACCTGCACGGGCATCTCGATCGTGGCGTCGATCAGCATCGCCGGGTCCGCCACCGGGAAATCGGTGTAGGTCAATGTGGTCGTGTGGCCGAGCAGGCTCCACAGTTCTTCGGCCAGGTGCGGGGTGAGCGGAGCGAGCATCACCACAACCCGCTCGGCGATGTCGCGCGGGCAGCCGCCAAGCTTGGTCAGGTGGTTGTTGAGCTCGATCAGCTTGGCGATCGCGGTGTTGAAGCGCATCGCTTCCATATCTGCGCGCACTCCGGCGATGGTGCGGTGCAGCAACCGGTCGGTGGTGTCATCGAGCGGCGGCATGTTCGAGCGGATCTGACCCGAATGTTCGTCGACCAGGTTGCGCCAGATCCGCTGCAGGAAGCGGTACATGCCGACCACGTCGCGGGTTTCCCACGGTCGGGAAGCGTCGAGGGGTCCCATCGCCATCTCGTACAGCCGCAACGTGTCGGCGCCGTACACGTCGTAGATCTCGTCGGGGGCGACAGCGTTCTTCAGGCTCTTGCCCATCTTGCCCCACTCGCGTGTCACCGGGTTGCCCGCAAAGGAGAAGGCACCGTCGCGTTCGGTGACGGCGTGTGCGTCGACGTAGATCTCGCGTTCGTCTTTGAACGCAGCGGCGAGGATGTAGCCCTGGTTGAACAACCGGTGGTACGGCTCCTTCGACGACAGGTGCCCCAGGTCGAACAGCACCTTGTGCCAGAAGCGGGCGTACAGCAGGTGCAGCACGGCGTGCTCGACGCCGCCGACGTACAGATCGACGCCGCCCGGATGGCCCTCGCCCTTCGGACCCATCCAGTACTCCTCGACGGCACGGTCGACGAAGCGGTTCTCGTTGGTCGGGTCGAGGTAGCGCAACTCGTACCAGCAACTGCCGGCCCACTGCGGCATCACGTTGGTCTCGCGCCGGTAGCGGCGCACGCCACGCCCGTCACCGAGGTCGAGCTCGACGTGCACCCATTGATCCAACCGGTCAAGTGGGCTCTCGGGGTCGCTCATCGCGTCGTCGGGATCGAACGTGCGCGGCGAGAAGCTCTCGGTCGGCGGCAGCTCGACGGGCAGCATCTGATCGGGGAGCGAGTGGGCGATCCCGTCGTCGTCGAACACGATCGGGAACGGCTCGCCCCAGTAGCGCTGGCGGCTGAACAGCCAGTCGCGCAGCTTGTAGTTCACGGTGGCGTGGCCATGGCCGGTGGCGACGAGCCAGTTGTTGGTGACGTGCTTGGCCTGGGCGATGTCGGTCATCGCATCGAGTTGCAGCTCGCCGTTTGAGCTGTTCACATACGGCGCGTTACCGACGTAGGCCACCGCCCAGGTTGCGGTGTCGAGCGACGGTTCGGTGCCGTTTGTTGCGAACCACTCGGCGGGCGGCTGTTGGATCGCCGGGACCGGGAGTCCGAACTGGCGGGCGAACTCGAAGTCGCGTTGGTCCCCGCACGGAACGGCCATGATCGCCCCGGTGCCGTAACCCATCAACACGTAGTCGGCGATCCACACCGGGACCTCGGCATCGTTGACCGGGTTGACCGCGTACGAGCCGGTGAACACGCCCGTCTTGGTGGTGTCGTCCACTTGGCGGGCGACATCGGTTTTGGCCTGGGCGGCGCGCTGGTAGGCGGTGACCGCGTCGCGTTGGTCGGGGGTCGTGAGCGTGGCAACCAATGGGTGCTCGGGGGCGAGGACCATGAACGTTGCTCCGAACAACGTGTCGGGGCGGGTGGTGAACACCTCGATCGGGCCAGCGGGCGAGGCGAACCGCACCCTCGCCCCTTCGCTGCGGCCGATCCAGTTGCGCTGCATCGCCTTGATCGAATCGGTCCAGTCGAGCAGGTCGAGGTCGTCGGTCAACCGGTCGGCGTACGCGGTGATCCGCATCATCCACTGGCGCATGCTCCGCTTGAAGACCGGGAAGTTGCCGCGGTCGCTGCGGCCGTCGGCGGTGACTTCCTCGTTGGCGACCACGGTGCCAAGGCCGGGGCACCAGTTGACCGGGGTCTCGGCGATGTAGGCCAGGCGGTAACCGTCGATGATGTCGGCGCGCTCGACGCGCGACAGCGATGCCCAGTCGCGGCTGTCGGTCAGCGGGCGAGTGCCGGAATCGAGTTCGACGATCAGTTCAGCGATCGGGCGCGCCCGCCGCTGGTCGGTGTCGTACCAGGCCTCGAAGATCTGACTGAAGATCCATTGGGTCCAGCGGTAGTAGCTGGGGTCGCTGGTGGCCACGCTGCGCCGGCGGTCGTGGGCGAGGCCGAGGCGGCGGAGCTGCTGGCGGTAGGTGGCGACATTGGCCGCGGTGGTGATCGCGGGGTGCTGACAGGTCTGCACCGCGTACTGCTCGGCCGGCAGGCC
>JANOKQ010000899.1:0-4498 GCA_031419375.1 Acidimicrobiaceae bacterium | reverse complement strand
CCCCGCCCCCCCCCCCGCCCCCCCCGCGGCTCGCCGCCCCGACCGCGCCCCACCCCGCCAAGCCCGCCTCCTGACGCAAGCGCCGAGATCGGCATTGACGGAAGTGTCAGATTAAGGTCTGGCCGATGACCGACCGGCAGCTTTCCGACGAGCGTGTCGGCACCTTCACGATCGGCGGCGATCTCACCGTCCGTCGGCTCGGGTTCGGGGCGATGCGAATCTCCGGCGCACGCGACACCAACGGCGTACGCGACCGCGCCACCGCTCGCGAGTTGGTACGCCGGGTGGTTGACCGCGGCGTCAACTTCATCGACACCGCGAACATCTACGGGTACGGCGAATCCGAGGAGATCATCGCCGAGGCGCTGCACCCGTACCCCGCCGGCCTGGTGATCACCACGAAGGCCGGTTACAAGCCGGCCAAGGTGCTCCCCGGGCACGTCACCGTGCCGCCGTCGGGCACGCCCGAACACATCCGGGAGGAGTGCGACAAGAGTCTGCGGCGGCTGCGCGTCGACGTGATCGACCTCTACCAGGTTCACGCTCCCGACCCGAACGTGCCCTACGCCGAGACGATCGGTGCGTTCGTCGAGCTGCAGCAGGCCGGCAAGGTACGCCACATCGGCATCTCCAACATCACCCCCGAGCAGCTCGCGTTCGCCCAGCAGCACTGCACCGTCACGACCGTGCAGAACCGCTACAACGCTGGCGACCGCACCAGCGATGCCGTGATCGACGCGTGCGAGGCCGACGGGATCGGTTTCATGCCGTGGGCACCGATCCTGCTGCCCAGCCGTCTGGTCGGCCGGGTGGCCGCCGAGATCGCCGCCACCCACGGCGCATCCGTGCAGCAGGTCGCGCTGCAGTGGCTGCTGCACCGCTCGCCGAACATGCTTCCGATCCCCGGCACCTCCCAGATAGGGCACGCCGAATCGAACATCGACGGGGCCTGGCTCGAGCTCACCGCCGACGACATCGACCGCATCGATACCGCCGCGGGTGCCGCTGCCGGAACCGACGCCGAACACAGGTGAGTGAGGGCGACCTCGGTCTGCCCCGCGCACCGCGCTGATTGGAGCGACACAGATGGAACTGGGCTTTTCGACCATGAACACGCCCGAGGACGTGCGCCCCGATGTGCTCGCCCGCGAGCTCGAAATGCGCGGCTTCACGTCGCTTTTCATCGGCGAGCACTCCCACATCCCGGCGTCGCGTCGCACCCGGTACCCGACCGGGGGCGACATGCCCGACCAGTACCGCCGCATGATGGACCCGTTCGTCAGCCTCGCCATGGCGGCAACGGCGACCGAGCGGCTGCAACTCGGGTTCGGCGTGTGCCTCGTACTCGAGCATCACGTGCTCGACCTCGCGAAATCGGTCGCCACGCTCGACCTGCTCTCGGGCGGCCGTGTGCTGTTTGGCGTGGGCGTCGGCTGGAACGCCGAGGAGCTCGAGAACCACCGCCCCGACATCACGTGGGCGCAGCGCTACCGCGCCACGCAGGAGTGCGTCGCCGCGCTGCGGAGCTGCTGGGTTGACGAGGAGTCGTCGTACCACGGCCAGTTCTTCGACTTCGACAGCGTCTGGTCGTTGCCGAAGCCGACGCAGCGGCCGCACCCACCCGTACTGCTCGGCACCGGCGGCAAGCTCGGCACCGAGCATGCCGTGCGCTGGGCCGACGAGTGGATGCCGATGGACATCGCGCTTGGCGGCCCGCAACCCAACGGGGTCGCGAAGAAGGTGGCGCGCTTTCGTGACACAGCCGCCGCGATGGGCCGCGACATTCCCATCTCGCTCGTCACGTTTGGCGACCCGACACCCGAGACTCTCCACCACTACCGCGAGCTCGGCATCGTGCGCACGATCATCGGTGCCAGCCGGGTCGGCTGGGACGACCCGGCGACCACACTGCCGTTCATCGACCGCTACACCCCGCTGATCCCCGACCTCGCGTGACCGTGACGGTCGTCTATGGCCGGGGCCCTCGCAGGAGCATCTCCTGGGCGAGCATCGCCACGAGGTTGCCGTCGAGGTCGTGGGCCGTACCGGTGTAGAGGCCACGGTGGCCGCCGACCTTGGCGGGCTTGCAGTCCCAGATGATCCAACCGTCGGCGCGGGCCGGGTAGTGGAGCCAGAGTGCGTGATCGATGCTCGGCCCGCCGGCCGGGACACCGTCGATGTCGAGGTCGCCGAACCCGGCGCCCACGTCGGAGGCGAAGGCGTGCATGCAGGCGTGGATGATCGGGTCGTCGGGCATCGGCACGTTCACGCGGGTCCACACCCGGTCGACCGATTCGCGCTGGGTGAAGCCGCCGTCAGGTGGCGGCGGCACGTGGATATCCAGGATCGGGCACCAGCTCCAGGCCAGCGGCGGCGCCTCGTCGGGCGGCATCATCCCAGCTTGCGGGGGCTGCACGAACTCGGGGCCCGGCTCGCTGACGTGGAACGAGCAGGCCATCTCCCAGATCACCTCACCGCCCTGCATGGCCGCGACACGCCGGGCCGAAAACGACCGGCCATCACGGTCGCGGTCGACGATGAAGATCACGGGCTGGGTGGGGTCGCCCGGTCGGAGGAAGTAGCCGTGCAGCGAGTGGGGCAGGCGATCGGGATCGACGGTGAAAGCGGCCGCCCGCAGCGCCTGGGCCGCTGTCTCGCCGCCGTAGATCGTGCGGCGCTCGTTCGGCCAACCCCCGGTGCGGCCACGGTAGATGTCACGATCGATCTGTTCGAGATCGAGGAAACCGAGAGGTTCGTCGCTGAATTCTGTCATCACGTCTCACTTTCCCACGGTGGTCGCCGATCTCGACAAGCCATCGATCTGACGATAATGTCAAGTTTCTGGTGACGTGCGATTCGCCAGTGATCGCACCCGGTACCGGAGGATCCCCCATGACGACACTCACAGAACAACCGACGACCACGATCGACCCCGATGTTGCCTACAAGTTGTACGACGCCGACCAGCACTACTACGAGCCGATTGACTGCCTGACCCGGCACCTGGACGCGAAGTACCGCAGCATCGTCAAGTGGGCCGACATCGGCGGGCGCAAATCGCTGCTGATCAACGCCCGGCAGCTCACCGTGGTGCCGAACCCGACGTACGATCCCGTGGGGGTACCCGGTTCGATGGAGGTCTACTTCCGCGCCGAGAACCACGACGCGAAGGAGATGCGCGACATCGTCAAGATGCAGCCCATCCAGCCCGAGTACCGCGACCGTGACGCCCGAATCAAGCGCCTCGACCGGCAGGGCGTCGAACAAACCTGGATGATCCCGAGCCTCGGCCTGGGCATCGAGGAGATGCTGCAGGAAGACCCCGATTCGGCGATGGCCGTGTTCACCGCCTACAACCGTTGGCTCCACGACGACTGGGGCTACGACCGCGACGGCCGCATCATCACAGGGCCGATGATCTCGCTGATCGACCCCGTCGCCGCCGAGGCCGAACTCGACCGCGTGCTCGCCCTGGGTGCCCGCATGATCATCATGCGCGCCGGCCCGGTGTCGAGCCCGCACGGCAAGCCGAAATCGCCCGCCGACCCGGTCCATGACCGCATCTGGGCCAAGCTCGCCGAGTCGGGCACGATCGTGTCGATCCACGCCGGCGATGCCGGCTACACGAAGTACCTGGCCGACTGGGGCGAGCCAACCCGCTACATGGGCATGAAGGCGTCGCCGCTCACCGAGGTGCTGTCGATCGCTCTCGAGCGCCCGATCTTCGACATGATGGCGGCGATGATCTGCCACGGTCTGTTCGACCGCCACCCCACACTCCGGGTCGCCACGCTCGAGCTCGGTTCAGCCTGGGTGCCGGAGCTGCACCGCCGCCTCAGGGTCACCTACGGCAAGACACCGCAACTGTTCAAGCGCGACCCGATCGAGTCGTTCCGCGAGCACGTCTGGGTCGCCCCGTTCTATGAGGACACCATCGCCCATCTGCGCGACGTACACGGTGCCGAGCGCATACTCCTCGGCTCGGACTGGCCGCACCCGGAAGGCCTCGCCGAGCCACGCAAGTGGATCGGCGACTTCGTCGACCTCGGCCCCGACGACATGCGCCTCGCCCTCCGCGAGAACCAGCGAGCACTCACGCCGATCCGTTGACCCGCTGATCCGCCCCGTCGCTCAAAAGATCTGGGCAGGATTCCTCTCGGTATCCGCAACTAATCGTGCCCAGATCATTGCCCGGCCAGATCATCTCTTGCCCGGAGGTGCCTGCCGGTCCTGCGGGTGCGTCGACCTTGGTCGGCCAGTCTCAACGTGCGAGGCAGGCGATGTCGCGTTGTCAGGCGATGCTTGCCACAGGCGGTTGATCGGGCAGGCGTAGATGCGGTCGTCGATCCGTAGCGCAGTGTCGCCGGTGCCGAGGACGAACCCGGCGTGGAACTGGTCGCCGAGGACGTTACGCAACGCGATCAAGCCGCGGGCGTCCTTGGTATCGATCTGGCGTGAGGCCTTGACTTCGAAACCGATTACCGAGCCGTCGAAGCGT
>JANOKQ010000898.1:0-2426 GCA_031419375.1 Acidimicrobiaceae bacterium | reverse complement strand
GCCCCGTGCAGGGTGTTGAAGGTGTGGAAGAACTCCTCCTGGAGCCCCTCCTTGCCTTCCATGAACTGGATGTCATCGATGAGCAGCACGTCGATGTCGCGATAACGCCGTTTGAAACTGGCGATGGTGTTGGTGCGGATGCCGTCGACGTACTCGTTCAGGAACGTCTCGGTGGTGACGTACCGTACGAGATCGTGCTGGTAGTGATGGTGGACGTAGTGACCGATCGCGTGCAGC
Source organism: Acidimicrobiaceae bacterium (assembly GCA_031419375.1). Classification (GTDB taxonomy): domain Bacteria; phylum Actinomycetota; class Acidimicrobiia; order Acidimicrobiales; family Ilumatobacteraceae; genus VFMC01. Next base: position 2,189 of record JANOKQ010000898.1, on the reverse strand, counting down.
AGGTGAGTCTTGCCAAGACCCGCCGCGCCGTAGATGAACAACGGGTTGTAGCTGCGGCCAGGGGTCTCGGCCACGCGGAGGGCAGCCGCAAGGGCGAACTGGTTGGAGGCACCCTTGACGAAGGTGTCAAACGCGTAGCGTGGGTTGAGCCCAGCCAGGTCGAGTGGGGAATCGCCTGACGACCGGCGACCAGTCACCGGTACCGGTTCGCTGTGGCGTTCATGCTCGGCGGCGTCGGGTTCGGGCTCGACGTGGTCTTCAACAGTTTGCACTTCCACCACGAGCTGACGTGTGCTTGCACCGATTTCATCGAGGGCGTCGCGCACCAATGGCAGGTACCTGGTGAGGATGCGGTCTCGAATGTGGCCGTTCGGGGCACCCAGGCGGAGCACGAAATCGTCGTCGTCGAGGGTGACCACGTCTTGAAAGGTGGAGAACCACACCGAGTCCGACACCTGCGCACGGAGGAGTTGGGCGACGGCTGTCCACACCTGTTCAGGGTTGCTCACCAGCACCTCCTCGAAAATGTCGCCGGGATTGTTCACAGGTTTGTCCACATGATGTGGATAGTGAAACACCTGCTGGTAGGCAGTGGCGGAGCCGCCACCCTAGCAGGGCTGGGGACAGCCTCAGCCACGCGGTTGGCCCTCGAGCGCGAGTGCGGCCGAATGTGCTGGTTGCCGTGGCCCACCACGAGCCCTAACCTACTGAAGTTGTCCGGGAACGGGTGCCTTCGTCGGTACCGGTCGCGGACGCTCTCGTCCCACCACAGTTGTTTGTGGTCGAAGCAGGAGGGCTGCGTTGAAGCGCACCTACCAACCAAACAATCGACGCCGGGCCCGCAAGCACGGTTTCCGTCACCGCATGAGCACGCGGGCCGGCCGCGCAGTGCTGCAGTCGCGGCGCGCCAAGGGCCGCCACCGTCTGTCGGCTTGATCTGGCGCATCCGGGACCCACGAGTCTTCGCGCGTTTCGCGCTAGACGGTCGTCGCGCCCGGGCCGGAGTACTGTGGTGCAGCTTTCTTCCCGATTCATCCGATCTGCCACCGCGGGTGGCATTTGCGATCGGACGCGCCTATGGGCCGGCGGTGTCGCGCAACCTGCTCCGTCGGCGCCTTCGTTCGATTCTGTCGAGCTCCGATCTGGCGTCAGGTTCGTACCTGTTCGGGGCCAAACCCGCCGCCGCCGAACGGTCGTTCACCGAGCTGGTAGTCGATATCAACTCCTTGACCGGCCAGTGTCAACGGCTGGCGATGTCGGCGTCGAACGCCAGTTCCCGTCACCTGCCCGCAGCTGCGGTGATGACGGATTCGGTGACCGTCGTGGGCGTGTCGGGCGCCTTGCCACCAGCGCCGTGATCAGCTATCAACGAGTTACCGAGGGTCGTCTGTCGCCGTGTCGATTCACGCCGACATGTTCGGCCTTCGCCCTGGATGCGCTCGAGCGTCACGGTACGGCTCGCGGTCTGTTGCTGACCCTGCGGCGGCTGGTGCGATGTCGTCCGTTTGGCCCCTCGGGCTGGGACCCGGTTCCTGATGCCCCTACACGAAAGCGTCTCACCCCATCATGATTGCCGTGCTGTTCGAGGGTCCTGCCTGGCTCCTCGCCAAGTTCTACGAGTTCTCCGACAGCTATGTCGTCGCCATCTCCCTGATCGCCCTGGTCGTGATGCTGCTAACTGCACCGCTGCAGCTCAAAGCGACCAAGGGCATGTTGGAGATGCAGCGGCTGCAACCTGAGCTGCGCAAGCTGCAACAAGAGCACCGCGGGGACCGGACCAAGCTCAACGAAGAGATGATGAAGCTCTACCAGGAGCACAAGGTCAACCCGCTGGCGTCGTGTTTCCCGCTGGTGCTGCAGTTCCCGGTGTTCATCATCATGTTCCGGGTGTTGCACGGTCTGACTCGCAAGCGAGTATGTGGTGCGGACACGCTTTCGCTGGGGGCACAAGCAGTCTGCGGCGACACGCGGGCGGGCGTCGCGGTGTTCTACCCCGACTACGTGCCGACCGACAGCGGGATCTACAAGTCGTTGGTCGGCAGAACCGAGATGCATTCCTGGGGGCTGGATCTGGCACGCAAACCGTTCGAGGTCATTGGTGACTCGATCGGCAAGGGGATGATTTACGCCTTGTTGGTGGTCGCCCTCGGCGGGCTGTACTTCGTCCAGCAACGAATGGTCGCCGCTCG
>JANOKQ010000897.1:0-4225 GCA_031419375.1 Acidimicrobiaceae bacterium | reverse complement strand
TGCCCGAGCCCGTCTCGCCAGCCACGATCACCACCTGGTGATCGCGGATCGCGTCGAGCAGGTGGTCGCGCCACTCGGCGATGGGCAGGTTCTCCGGTGTGACCAGCTTCCCGCTGGTGCGAATCGTCTCCAGCATCGCCGAGCGCCTGGCCGCGCCAGCCGAACCCGAGGCAGCCGAACCCGAGGCAGCCGAACCCGGTAACGAGGCAGCGGAGCGCCGACGGCGCGAACGGGGACGCGGTGGGCGAGGAGATGCAGTCATGGTGGTTCGTCGACCAGCTTGCCAGCCCGATGGTCAGTCGTGGATCGTTACGGCGAACCCGGCGGATTCGAGCGCGGCGACGACGGCGTTGCTGTGGGCGCGGTCGGCGGTCTCGATCAGCACGTCGACCACGGCCGAACGCAGCCGGGTGGTCGGGCCCATCCGGTCGTGGGACAGTTCCACGACGTTGGCCCCGTGCGCGGCGAGCACCCCGGTGAGTGCGTGCAACGAGCCCGGGCGGTCCGGCAGCGCAACTGACAGCGTGGTGAGCCGGCCGCTGCGCGCCAGCGAGCGCAGCATCGCCGACGCGAGCACGCGCAGGTCGACGTTGCCGCCCGACAGCATCAGGCCCACCTTCTTGCCGGCGAAGCGCTTCGGGTCGGTGAGCAACGCGGCCAGGGGCGCTGCGCCCGCGCCCTCGCTGACGACCTTCTCGATCTCGAGCAACAACGCGACCGCTTCCTCAACCGCAGCATCGTCGACGACCACCATCGCGCACCCGTATCTGCGAGCGATACGCAGCGCATCGGCGCTCGGCTGGGCCACCGCGATCCCCTCGGCGATCGTCTCGCCCCCACTGGTGTGCTCGATCCCACGCAGGGCGGCGTCGAACGCGGCGTGCGTGCGCACCTGCACACCGACGACTTCGATGTTGGGTCGCAGTCCCAGTGCGGCAACGATGCTGCCGGCGAGGAGGCCACCACCGCCGACGGGGATCACGAGCACCTCGAGGTCGGGAACCGCCTCGATGAACTCCAGCGCGGCGGTGCCCTGCCCCGCCATCACCAGCGGGCAGTCATACGGCGGAACGAACACCAGGCCCCGCTCGGCAGCGAGTTGGAGCGCATGGGCATGGGCCTCGATCAACGTTTCGCCGTGGACCACGACCTCGGCACCGTGGGCGCGAGTGCGGCTGATCTTCACCAGTGGTGTGCCTTCTGGCATCACCAGCGTGGCGGCGATGCCCAGCCGGCCGGCGTGATAGGCGAGCGCCTGAGCGTGGTTGCCGGCCGACATCGCCACCACCCCGCAGGCCCCCTCGGCCGGGGTGAGCGCGAGCAGCCGGTTCAGCGCGCCGCGCTCTTTGAACGACCCGGTGTACTGCAGGTTCTCGAACTTGATCACCACCTCGGCCCCGGTGATCTGCGACAACGTGTGCGATGCTGCGGCCGGTGTCACCGTGATCGCGCCGCGCAACCGCTCCGCGGCGGCCAGCACGTCATCGAAAGAAAACGCTGTCCCGATGTTCATCGTCGAAGTGCTCCGACCGTGTAGGACTGGATCCGCAACGGCATGGTCGGGGCCAATTCGAACGTCACCGCCACGCTGGTATCGCGGTGCGTCGACGCGAGCGTGAAGCGGCCTGCGGCTGCGCTGGTAGCGGTGATCTCGCCGAGTTCGACGCTGCCGAGCGGCGCGAGCGCTGCGGCGGCCGCAGCGGCGCGGCGCGGATATGGCTCGTCGACGGCGACGTTGTCGGCGAAGACCTCATTCGCCGCGAGCCCGTTCCCAGAGGGCGCGACGGCAGCGGCGGGATCGGCGGCCCAGGTGGTGAGTACGGCTGCGAGTTGGCGGGCGAGGGGTTCGAGGTGGGCAGCCGATTGTTGGCCGACCGGCGGGGCGACCCCGTGTTCATGTAGGGCTTGTTCATGTACGGCTTCAAGCATCTGCATCGTCAGTTCGGTCATTGGGGCGTACGTGACGTTGGCGAGCGCCACGACGCCAGTGTGGCGCCCGGCCAGCCAGCGCATGTTCGAGCCGTAGCCGGGCAGGCCTCCCGAGTGGGCGACCACCTGACCGAGCAGATCGTCATCGCGGACCATCAAACCGAACCCGTAGCCGGTCGGTGCGATGCGGCCGTTCAGCTCTTTGCGGCCCGAGTAGCGCTGCACCTGTTGCAACTCTCGCCGCGATGATCTCCGCAATGGCCCGTCATCGGGACCGTCCTGGGCCGGGGTTGCGTCGTCGAGCCACGCCATCCACCGGCAGACGTCGGCCGCCGAGCTCCACAAGCCGCCCATCGCTGCGAGCTCGCCATCGCCAAGGGGATCGAGGGGATCTGGCTGAGCGGTCTTGTCGACGACGTGGAACGGTTGGGCCCAGTCGTCGTGGCCGCGCCGAACCCAGGTGGTGCGGTCGAGGCCGAGCGGGCCAAGGAACCGGTTGGTCACCTGATCTTGCAACCGCTGCCCGGTCACGCATTGCACGATCCGCCCGAGCATCGCGTAGCCGAGGTTTGAATACTCGAACGCCGTCCCCGTTGGGCACGCGAATACTGCTCCGGCCCGGTACAGCGCGTCGATCTCGGCAGTACTGATGTCGAGATGGCGGTCGGCCCACGCATCGTCGTTGGCCATCCCCCCGGCCATCGACAGCAGATGGCGGACCGTGATCGGGGCGGCGTCAGCGGTGGGTCCGGTGATGGCCGCCAGTTCCGGCGCGAGATCGGCGATGCGGTCGTCGAGCGACAACTGACCCTCATCGCGCAGCGCCAGCACCGTCGCCGCAGTGAAGCTCTTGGTCATCGAAGCGATCCGGTACACCGTGTCGACACTTGGCGTCCGGCCGTCGGCCAGCACCCCGTGCGCACCCGATTCGACGACTGCGCCATCGATGGTCACCGCCCACGACACGGTCGGGCAGTGATGAGTAGCGGCGGTGGCAGCCACCAGGTCACCGAGACGCGACCGGAGCACAGAATTCAGGCTCACGGGATTCAGGCTCACAGGGCGCCGGTGATCAACTCGAACAGCTCGTCGTAGGAGTCGGTGGCCGCGAAGCCGGGGAACTCGGCGATGATGCCGGCCGGGGCGTGGAACCAGAACCCCGCGTCGGCGGCACCGAGCATCGCCGCGTCGTTGTAGGAATCGCCTGCCGCGACCACGCGGTACTGCAGACTCTGGAACGCGTTGACGGCGTGACGCTTCTGGTCGGCCATCCGCAACCGGTAATCGATGATGCGATCGTCGGCGACAACGAGTTGGTGACACAAGATGGTCGGCATCCCCAGGTGGCGCATCAGCGGCGCGCCAAACTGCTCGAACGTGTCCGACAAGATGACCACCTGGGTGCGCTGGCGGAGCCGATCGAGGAACTCGCATGCGCCATCCATCGGTCCGAGGTCGCCGATCACGCTGGCGATGGTGCTCATCGCCAGGCCGTGCTCGTCGAGGAGGGCCAGGCGGCCGCGCATCAACACGTCGTAGTCGGGCTCGTCGCGGGTGGTGCGGCGCAGCGCATCAATGCCCGTCCGCTCGGCAACGGCGATCCAGATCTCCGGCACCAGCACCCCCTCGAGGTCGAGGGTCACGATGGTCTGTCGGCGAGTGGGTGGCGTGGCTGGATCGGATGTCACCGACTCATTGTTCCCGATGGGCGACACAACGACGCAACCTGAATCGGGCGATAATCTGCGCCACACCGCACCATCACGGAGAACCCATGCCGAACAGCACCATGCAGGCCAGCACCATGCAGGACGACTACCAGCTGACGATTCGTCCGCTGTTCGAACACGGCCGCAGGTTGCACGCCGACAGCAAGGTGATCACCTGTACCGCCGACGGGTACAAGACGGCCACGTTCGCCGAGGTTGCCGATCGGGCCGACAAACTGGCTGCCGCGCTCACGACCCTCGGCGTGGGCCCGGGCGACCGGGTCGGCACGTTCCTGTGGAACAACCAGACCCACCTCGAGGCGTACCTGGCGATCCCGTGCATGGGCGCGGTGCTGCACACGCTGAACATCCGCCTGTTCCCCGATCAGCTTGCGTACGTGATCAACCATGCCGAAGACAAGGTGATCATCGTCGATGCATCGATCGCGCCGCTCTTGGCGCGTGTTCGCGACCAGTTGCCGAACGTGAAGCACATCATCATCAAGGGCCCCGGCGACGCTTCAAGCCTGAGCATCAAACCTCACGACTATCAAATACACGACTATGACGAGCTGCTCGCAGCCGAG
>JANOKQ010000896.1:0-2633 GCA_031419375.1 Acidimicrobiaceae bacterium | reverse complement strand
GCATCGTGCGTGCGTCCTCGGCCGAGCGGATACCGCCGCCGACGGTGAAGGGGATGAACACCTGTTCGGCGGTGCGCCGCACCACATCGACGATCGTGTCCCGCGCATCAGACGACGCAGTGATGTCCAAGAACACCAGTTCGTCGGCACCCTCGCGGTCGTAGCGGGCAGCCAACTCAACGGGATCACCAGCATCGCGGAGATCGACGAAGTTGACCCCCTTGACCACCCGTCCGCCGGTGACATCGAGGCACGGGATGACCCTGGCGACGTTCACGGTTGTCTCCCGGAGGCGAGGCGCTCAGCCACCGAAGCAAGCGTGCGCACCGCCTCGGCCACGCTGAAACGGCCTTCGTACAGGGCCTTGCCGGTGATCACACCGGCAATTCCGGCGACCTCGCCAAGTGCGGCCACATCGGCCAGCGTGGCCACCCCGCCACTGGCGATCACCGCGACATCGGTGGCTGCCGCCGCAGCGGCGAGGCCCGCCACGTCGGGGCCAGCCAGCATCCCGTCGCGGGCGATGTCGGTGATCACGTACGCAGCCGCGGAGGGGAACCAGGCAAGCGCATCAGTGAGCTGCACCCCGCTGGCCTCGGTCCATCCGTGCACCGCGAGTTCTCCATCGCGATGGTCGAGCCCCACCGCCACCGCGACGATCGCGGCGACCTGCTCGACCAGTTCCGGGGATCGCACCGCGGCCGAGCCCATCACCACCCGGGCCACACCGCAGTCGGCCAACACCTGCGCATCGGCCAGGGTGCGCACTCCCCCACCCGTCTGCACCCGGGCCATGCCGCTCACAGCGCCGACGATCGCCGCGACCACATCGCGGTTGCGCGGCGAACCCGACCTTGCTGCGTCGAGATCGACCACGTGGATCCACTGCGCACCCTGCTCGGCGAACGAACGGGCAACGCTGACAGCGTCGTCACCGTACTGGGTGATCTGGCCGTAATCGCCCTGAACCAGCCGCACCACGTTGCCGTCGAGCAGATCGATCGCGGGATACAGCGCAGCCGTCATGTCAGTACCTGGGCTCGCACATGGGTGACGAAGTTGGACAGCAGGCGGAGGCCGTCCTCGCCGGACTTCTCCGGGTGGAACTGCGTCGCGAACACGTTGCCGAGCCGGAACGCTGCGTTGACCGGTCCGCCGTAGTCACACGTGGCGGCAACGACCGATTGGTCGTCGGGCACCCCATGAAGCGAATGAACGAAGTACATCCACGGCGACGCGGGAAGGTCGGTAAACATTGCATCCTCACTATGTGTGGCGGTGAGCTGCAACTGGTTCCACTGCATCTGCGGACGTGGAAGCTGGTCAGTGATCCACCGAACTCGACCGGGGATCACACCGAGCCCGACCGCGTCGGCATCTTCATCGCTGCCATCGAACAACATCTGCATCCCGACGCAGATGCCAAGGAACGGCCGCCCGGAACGGATCGCCTCGTGCACCACGACTTCGAGCCCGACGCCACGCAGCGCGTTCATGCACGCCCCGAACGCCCCGACGCCGGGTAGCACCACCGCGTCTGCGGCCGCGATCTCCTTCGGGTCGACGGTCAAACGGGCATCAGCACCGCAGTGCTGCAATGCCTTTTGCGCGGACCGGAGGTTGCCGATGCCATAGTCGAGCACCGCCACCACTGGTGTCACAGCACGCCCTTGGTCGACGGCAGCGACGTGCCTTCCACCCGAACCGCATCGCGCAAGCACCGGCCGAGCCCCTTGAACACGGCCTCGACGATGTGGTGCACGTTGCGGCCGCGTACGAGCGTGACGTGCAGGGTGATTCCGGCTGCCGTGGCAAAGGACTGCACCGCATGTTCGGCGAGTTGCGGGTCGAACGGCGGAGAGCCAAGCGGCAAGCACTCGGGCATCTCCACCTCCCACACGACGAACGGACGCCCGGACAGGTCGAGCGCGATGTCGACGAGCGCCTCGTCGAGGGGAAACCGCCCGCTCGCAAACCGGCGCACGCCGACCTTGTCGCCAAGGGCTTCGCGGACCGCCTCACCGAGGGCGATCGCCACATCTTCGACGGTGTGGTGGGTGTCGATGTGCAGATCACCTGTGGCCTCAATCGTCAGGTCGAAACCGCCATGCTTGCCGACCTGTTCGAGCATGTGGTCATAGAACGGGATGCCAGTCGTCGCAGACGCCCGGCCCGAGCCGTCCAGATCCACCGACAGCGTGATCGATGTCTCGTTCGTGACGCGAGTGCGGGTGGCCGAACGATTCGCGGTCGGGGTACTCATGCCAGGACCTCCTGCAATGCGGCGAGAAATATGTCATTTTCGGCTGCCGTGCCCACAGTGACCCGCAAACAACCGTCAAGGCGGGGCCACGACGAACAGTCACGGATCAACACGCTGCGGTCGAGCAGACCCTGCCACACGGCACGACCGGGTGTGCCGGTGGGTCGGAACAGAACAAAGTTCGCCCCGCTCGGCACCTGGGTGACCGGCAGCCGGGCGAGTTCCGCAGCGATCCGTTGGCGTTCGGCGACGATCGTGTCGACGCGGGCCTCCATGTCGTCGAGGAAGCGCAGGGCCAGGGTGCCGGCGATCTGCTTAGCCGAATCGAGGTGATACGGCAAGACCACCTTGTCGAGTTCGGCCACCAGCC
>JANOKQ010000895.1:0-4759 GCA_031419375.1 Acidimicrobiaceae bacterium | reverse complement strand
CCATCGCCGCGGTGAGGCCGCGAGCTACATCCTCGTCGCGTTTCATCTCGGCCTCGGCATCGGTCCGCTGCTCGGGGAGTTCGTGCTCGACCGGTGGTCGTATGCGGGAGTGTGGGTGGTGCTGGCGATGTTGATGGTTGCCGGTGCGGGCGTGGCGATGCTGCTACCGCACCGTGGCAAGGTGCACAACGAGCCCAGATCGGCTCTGCTGCACCCCAACGGCTTCCTGCCCGGGGCGATCATTGGGCTCGGAATGATGGGCCCGATTTCGGTGAGCATCTTCGTGGTGCTGTACGCCGAGGAGATCGGGCTGGACAGGGTGGCCCCGGTGTTTCTCGCCACGTCATTGACGGTGGCGATCGTACGCATCTTCGCCGGGCGCGTGCCCGACCGCCTCGGCCCGCTGCGCAACACCACGATCGCCTGCTCGATCGCGATCGTTGGTTCGTTGGTGCTGGCCTCATGGCACAGCCCGCTCGGGCTGTTCGTCGGTGTGGTCGTCATGTCTGTCGGCGCAGCGTTGATCATGCCGGGCCTGGTGCCGGTGGCCGTGCACGGAGTGGAGGACCACCGCCGGTCCTCGGCACTGGCAACGTTCACGATGTTCCTCGATGTCTCAGTCGCGCTCACCGGGCCGCTGTTCGGTCTGATCGCCAGCGGGATCGGCTACCGGGCGGTGTTCGTGGCAGGGGCGTTCACCTCGCTCATCGCGCTGGTGATGACCAGGCTGCTGCTGCCCGCCCGGGTCGCCGGGCACACTGACCTCGACTCCCGCGAGGTAAACCGCACAGCGGCGGCGGGCTCGGCGGAAACGGCGGGATAGGGTCGACGGCATGGCTGTTGATTCGTTCCGAGCGTTCCACGCCGTGACCACTGGTGATTCGATCGAGCGTGGGGTCGTCACGATGTCCGCAGGCGACCTGCCCGGCGATGCGTCGGGCGAATGGGCGCTGGTGGAGGTGCACTGGTCGAGCGTCAACTACAAGGACGGGCTTGCCTCCACGCCGACCGGCAAGGTGGCCCGGGTGTCGCCGATGGTGCCCGGCATCGATCTCGCTGGCGTGTTGGTGGCCGACGCCGGCGGCCTGCCTGCCGGTACCGAGGTGATCGCCCACGGTTACGACATTGGCGTCGCCCAACACGGTGGGTTCGCCGAGTACGCACGGGTGCGTGCCGAATGGCTGGTGCCGCTGCCGGATGGGCTCAGCACGCGTGATGCGATGATCATCGGTACCGCGGGTTTCACTGCTGCGATGTCGGTGCTCGCCTTGATCAACCATGGCATCACGGTGTCGGCTGGGCCGGTGCTCGTCACGGGCGCAACCGGCGGTGTCGGCAGTACGGCTGTCGGCATGCTTGCCGGCCTTGGCTACGAGGTGGTTGCCAGCTCGGGCAAGGCCGAGGCGGCCGAGTTCCTCCGCTCGATCGGGGCGAACTCGATCATCGACCGAACCGAGCTGAGCGAGCCGGGCAGGCGTCCACTCGAGTCCACTATCTGGGCCGGCGCGGTCGACTGCGTCGGGGGAGTCACCCTCGCCAACGTGCTCAAGAAGATCCACTACGGCGGAGCAGTCGCGGCAAGTGGCCTCACCGGTGGCGCCGACCTTCCGACGACGGTGTTGCCGTTCATCCTGCGTGGCGTGGCGCTGCTCGGCATCGATTCGGTGCAAGCGCCGATCGAACGGCGGCGCGAGGTGTGGAAGCGCATCGGGGCCGATCTTCGCCCGGCCAAGCTCGACGAGATCGGCCACACGGTCGGCCTCGACGAACTCGACGGCGTGCTCACCAAAATTCTCGAAGGATCGATGACCGGCCGTGCCGTCGTCGATGTGCGGCGGTAACCAGCGATGGCATCCTCTTCCACTCCCGTTCAGGCCACCGCCAGGCCCGCTGCGGCCATTGCCACCCGGCCAGGCCGGCCCGACATGCTCAGCCATGCGGCCTTCATCACCCACGACACCTCGGCGACCGTCGAGTTCTACACGACGTTGCTGGGAATGGATTTTGTCGCCGCGGTGATGGACGACTCGATCCCGTCCACCGGTGACCCGGTGCCGTACTTCCACTCGTTCTTCCGGATGACCGACGGCTCGACGATCGCGTTTTTCGAAGCACCCGAACTGCCCCCTCCGGCTGCGGCCACCCACGCGGCCTACGACGTGTTCCAGCACATGGCGCTGCAGGTGTCATCGCGTGAGGTGGTCGATGCATGGCGCGACTGGTTGGTCGCCAATGGCGTCGAGGTGCTCGGCCCGGTCGATCACAAGATCATCTACAGCATCTACTTCCACGACCCCAACGGCATCCGCCTCGAACTGACCGCCGTGCTCGATCCCACCTGGAACGATCACGGTGAGGGTGCGCACGAGTCGCTGGCCGAATGGGAGCAGGTGAAGGCGACAGCGCGCGAGACCGGACGCGACATGGTGTCCGTGCTCGCCGATCTCACCCGCCAGCGAAGCCACCGACGGGCCTGATCATGACCGTCGAGATTCCCAAGATCATCAGCGTCGACGATCATGTCGTCGAGCCGGCGCACCTGTGGCAGACGTGGCTTCCCGCCAAGTTCCGCGATCGCGGCCCACGCGTCGAGCGCCGCGGTGTGCAGGCGATCGAGTTCGCGGGCGCGGCTGCCTACAGGGAGGTGTTCGACGACGACTCACCGAACAAGGCCGACACGTGGGTGTACGAGGACCTGGTGTACACGCACAAGCGAATGGTCGCCGCGGTCGGCTACCCGCGCGACGAGATGACGATGACCCCGATCACCTACGACGACATGCGCCCCGGCTGCTACGACCCCGCTGCCCGCCTTGTCGACATGGACGTCAACTGGGTGGAGGCGTCGGCGTGCTACCCCACGTTCCCGCGGTTTTGCGGGCAGACCTTCACCGAGGGCAAGGACAAAGAGCTCGGGCTGGCGTGCGTGCTGGCCTACAACGACTGGACGATCGAGGAGTGGTGCGGCGACTCGAACGGCCGATTGATCCCCATCTGCTTGATCCCGCTGTGGGACGCGCAACTGGCTGCGGCCGAGGTGCGCCGCAACGCCACGCGGGGGTGCCGGGCGGTTGCCTTCAGCGAGATCCCCGTTCACCTCGGGCTGCCAAGCATCCACTCCGGGTTCTGGGACCCGCTGTTTGCAGCGTGCGAGGAGACCGGCACCGTCGTGTGCATGCACATCGGATCGTCGTCGCGGATGCCGGCCACGTCACCGGATGCGCCGCCGGCGGTGACCGCCACGCTGGGGTTCGGGAACGCAATGTTCTCGCTCGTCGACTTCCTGTGGTCGGGAGTGTTGGTCCGCTTCCCGAAGATCAAGCTGGCCTACGCCGAGAGCCAGATCGGCTGGCTGCCGTATGTGCTCGAGCGGATCGACGACGTGTGGGAGGACAACCAGGGGTGGGCTGGCACGAAGGCGATCCCTGAGCCGCCGAGCACCTACTTCCATCGCAACGTATGGGGGTGCTTCTTCAAGGATCAAACGGGCATCGACATGCGCGCCAAGATCGGCATCGACCGGATCACCTTCGAGACCGACTACCCGCACAGCGATTCCACGTGGCCCGACACGAAGGCCGTCGTCACCGGCATGCTCGCCGGCGTATCCGCTGGCGACATCTACAAGATCGTCCGCGGCAACGCGATCGACCTGTTCGAACTGCAGGGGTTCTCCTGACAGCTTGACTGCTACCATGCATGCATGCCGCAGATCACCATTCGTGCTGACGTCGAGTTGGTGCAACGCGTGAAGGAGTCGGCAAGCGGGCTCGGTCGTTCGATGAACGAGTACGTCACAGCGGTGCTCGACGCCGCGACCAACCCGGACCTTGCTGGCACCGAAGCTGATCGAACCCGTGAACGCTTGAGTCGAGCTGGTTTGTTGATCGTACCGGTACCTCGCTCTGGCAAGCGGCCCACCGCTCGAGCCGTCGCCCAGGCCGGCCGTCGCGCGGCGGCGGGTCGAGCGGTCGCCGACTTCGTCTCGGACGGCCGGTAATTCGTCCCGCCCGCCCGTGAGCGTCTTCGCCGACTCGTCGGCGATCGTCAAGTTGTACGTGCCTGAGGCCGACCACGAACTGGTTCGCGGTGTCGCGTCGCCGATGGTCGTGTCGGTGCTTGCCCGGGTCGAGGTGCCTGCGGCGTTTTGGGGTAAGCATCGCGCCGGCACGCTGTCGCCTCAGGATGCTTCGACCTTGGTGGCGGCGTTCGAGTTCGACTACCACGGCGACGTGGGCCAGACGGGATCGTTTGTCGTCATCACCATGTCCGAGCTCATCGTCATCGATGCCGCCCGCCAGGCTGCCCGCCATGGCCTGCGCGCCTACGACTCAGTGCAGTTGGCCACCGCGATCGCCGCGCGCGCCGCCGACCCGACGATCGATTCGGTCGCCGTGTTCGATATCGACCTTCGCCGGGCCATGCTGGCAGAGGGTTTCATGGATGTCGCCAGCTGTTGAGCCGGAGCACCAGCAGCGGGCTTGAGTCGTGGGCCGGGTCGTCATCTAACATTCGTGTCACGTTCTCGCCCGCCCCGGGCGCGGGTAACCATTGTCCGACTACGAGGGGGTTTGATGGACCTGGCGTTTTCTGCTGAGGACAATCTGTTCCGAGATCAGGTCCGCACCTGGCTCAGCGAGCATGCGCCCACGCAACGCCGACCACGCCTCGGCGTGGCGATGCGCGAGTTCGATCTGGCCTGGCAACGCGAGCAGTACGAGGCCGGGTGGGCCGGTGTTGCCTGGCCGGTCGAGTACGG
>JANOKQ010000894.1:0-1920 GCA_031419375.1 Acidimicrobiaceae bacterium | reverse complement strand
CCAGCGATGGTTGTGATCGTGCCGTCGGCACCGACCGACCGCACGACAGCCTGTCCGACATCGGCGATGAGCAGGTTGCCCAGGCCGTCGACAGCGAGGGCGACAACGGTGCTGAGCGGAGCGGCGATGGCAGGGCCGCCGTCGCCGACAGGGGCTTGCCCCCCCGGTCCTTGTGTGCCGGAACCGGCGACGTGACTCAGTGCGCCGTCGACCCCACGACGCATGACCCGGTAGGTCGTAGATTCGTAGAAGTACAGGTTGCCGACAGCATCGAAGGCGATCGGGCCGAAGCTCCTGCCGAGCCCCTCGGCCTCGGCGTCTACCACGAGTTCGGAGGCCCCGTCGGCACCAATGCGCTTCACGCCGGTGCTCATCGTCACGTAGGCGTCGCCATTCGGGCCGACAGCGATGCCGCCGAATGCGAACTCGCCGTCACCACCCACGTAGATCTCCTCGACGATGCCCCCGCGTACACGTAACACCGTGGGCAAGGCGCTGATCGTGAACACATCGCCTGTGGGGGCGACAGCGAAACTCGCCCGGCTGCCCAAGCTTGCGCCAGCAGCCGGCCCCGGGACACCGGTGTTGTCGTCGGTTCCGCTCCCGGCAACCAGTTCGACGATCCCTTCGAGCCCACGCCCGGCGACCACGACAACCGTGACTGGGGTGGTGGTACCCCGAGTGGTACCCGGCACGGCGATGGCAGGCACGGTCGTGACAATGGGATTTGCGATCACGGACGCCACCGTGACTTCTGCCACCGCGGGGGCAACCGTCACCACGAGACCTGCGGCTTCGGTCACCGCAGCTGCTGTGCCCACTGCCGCCTGACCGTTTCCGTCGTTGCCGCCACCGAGTATCGCGGCCGCGCCGACGGCGACGGCCACGGCGACCGCAGCGCCGCCAACGAGCACGTAGCGGGGAAGGGCGCGCCGAGCCACGGCCGTCGCAATATCGAGCGGAACACCCGCAGGCCCGGCAGACCCCAGCGGAACACCCGCAGGCCCGGCCAATGTGGCACTCACGGGTGTTGCGGCGACAACGGCACCGCCGCCCAAGACCGCGGCTGCACCGACCGCGGCCAGACCAACACCGGCGATTCCGGCCTCGACAGCTCGTACACCGCCGATCGTGCCTGATGGCAGCACTCCTGGCGAACCGGTCAAAGCGGCAGGACCGGGGCATCCTGCGATGGCGCCACGTTGCTGCGCACTACCGGTCGCCGAACCCAGCAGGGCGGCACCTGCGGCGACATCGCCAACCTCGACCCGCTGCTGGCGTGCGTAGGTGATGGCCGCCGCCTCCGGTTCGGTGACGAGCAGAACCTGCGCAATGTCGAGGCCGGCAAGTCGCGCCGCCTCCAGGAGCAGGCCCTTTTTGTACTCGCTGTAGTTGGCCGGGTGCGTGAGGACCACGACATCGGGGGCCGACCCTTCTCGTCCAGCGACCTGCTCGACGATCGCGCGCAGGAGATGTGCCAGCAGCGCCTCGGCGCCGTAGGGGGTGCCGCCGACGATCAGGGGCACCGGATCGCCCAGCCGCCGTTTGAACTCGCGAGCGGTGCGGGCGGGTTCGTCGGGAGCACGGCGTTCGGCGGCCTCACCGGTGAGGATCTCGCCGTCCTCACGAACCAGGATGACCGACGGGATCTGAGCAGCGGCCGAACCGAGGGTGCACACCTCCACCACATCACCACGCGCGACCGCCGCAGCCGAGTAGGTCGTGCCCAAATCGATACCGAGTGCGTAGCCCGGGCGATCTACCATCTTCATGAAAGTACTTGGTCCTTCTGAAACGCTGCGTTCCGTCGTCAGCCGTCGCCGATGCCGGATCCGTCGCGATCGAGGGTGGCGAGTTCGTCGGGTGCCTCGGCATCGAGGTCCGCCGGCCTGGCGAACTCGAACTCACCGACCATCGGCG
>JANOKQ010000893.1:0-2759 GCA_031419375.1 Acidimicrobiaceae bacterium | reverse complement strand
CGTTCGCGCTGTCGCATCTCGATGGCCTCGTCGGCATCAGCATGATCGTGACCGAGGACGTGCAGGATTCCGTGCACGATCAACAGCGCGATCTCATCGTCGAGGTTTCCGGCATGATCGGATGCCTGGCGTGCCGCCACGGCCGGGCAGACGACGACGTCACCGAGTAACAGAGGCATCTCCTCCGGGTCCGCCGGTGCCCGATCGGGACCCCGCGTCGACTCCGTCGGCAGCACCCCATGGGTCATGTCGGGCGCATCGAGGGGGAAGGCGAGAACATCGGTCGGCCCGGTCGATCCCATGTAGGTCTCGTTGAGTTCGGCCATCTCGGGCTCCGACACAAACATGATCGACAACTCCGAGGCCCCCCGAACGCCTTCGCTGCGAACAACATCGAGCGCCAGTTGCTGCCAGCGGGCGAGCTCGAGGGATACCTCAGTTTGCTCATCGGCGACGAAGACCTCGGGATCGCCGTCTCCGCCGACCCGCGCCGTAGTGGTTAGCCGGGGCCGGTTGCTCTGGATCACTGCGGACCACTTGGGGCGGACGACCGCTCGTAGGCGGCGACGATGTCGGCCACGATCCGGTGGCGGACGACATCACCGGCACCGAGGTGCACGAACGCGAGGCCGTCGATGCCCTCGAGCACCCGTTCGAGCCCGCGCAGCCCGCTGCGCCCATCGGGAACGTCGACTTGGGTGGTATCGCCGGTGACGACCACCTTCGAGCCGAACCCGATGCGTGTCAGGAACATCTTCATCTGCTCGGGGGTCGCATTCTGGGCCTCGTCGAGAATGATGAAGCTGCTGTTCAGCGTGCGGCCGCGCATGAATGCCAGCGGGGCGACCTCGACGGCTTGGCGTTCGAGTAGCTTCTGGGCACCCTCTTGGTCGACCATGTCGTACAGCGCGTCGTACAACGGTCGCAGATAGGGGTCGATCTTGGCCATCAAGTCGCCCGGGAGGAAGCCAAGGCGCTCGCCCGCCTCGACCGCCGGACGGGTGAGGATGATCCGCTGCACCTGCTTGCTCTGCAGTGCTTGCACCGCCATGGCGACGGCGAGCCAACTCTTGCCCGTACCGGCGGGGCCGAGCCCGAAGGTGATCACGTTCTGGCGGATGGCATCGATGTAGCGTTTCTGCCCGGCGGTTTTGGGCCGGATGGAGCGACCCTTCGCACCGCGCATGATGTCGTCGGTGAACACCGAACTCGGGCGTTCGTCGTGGCGGACCATGTCGATCGCCCTGGCCAGGCTGATCTCATCGAGGTGCTGGCCACCTTGTAGGAGCAACACAAGATCCTCGATCAGCCGCCCGGCACCGTCGGCACCCTCGCCTTCCAAATGGATCTCGTTGCCGCGCACCACGATGGATGCACCGGGAAACGCCGTCTCGATCTGGCGTAGGAACACGTCGCGTGGCCCACACAACGCCGGCATGATGTGCGGTCCAGGGACGACAACGGTGTGCGTTGCGCTCGACGAGGTCATGCGCGGTCAGTTGACGAGGGGATCATGTCGTCCTCAGAGTAGCAATGGTGATCCAGCAACGCGGCGAACCACCCTGTGCGTTCTTCTGGACACCCCTTGCGTTTCGGACAGAAGTCGCCTAGAGTAGGCACTCGAACACCGGCGGAAGTGGATGGTCACGGCGGATCATCTCGAATACCGGAGATCGAGGTCACCATGGTGTCGGCGAGGAACATCGGTAGTTGGCTCTACTTCTGGGTCGGATTCTCAGTTGTCGCCACGACTGTGCTCGTGCCCGGCCGGGCGGCGCGTGGGGAGGCCCTGGCAATCGCAATGGTCGTCGGCGTGCTGTTCTACGCCAAATGGCGCGGCGGTGCTCCGACCCCGCTGGTGGCGGTGGTCGGCGTGGTGGCAGCAACATCGGTCGGCGCACTTGCGACAACCTCGCAGTGGGGCAGAACCGGCCCACCACTGCTGGTATCAAACCTGTTTGAAGTCGGCGCCCAGCTCGCGATGGCCGGTGGCCTCGTGATCCTCGTACGGCAGCGGCGCGGCATGAACGCCGCTGCCGTGACCGGCGACGCCTGCATCGTCGGCTTGGGAAGCTGGTTGCTGGCATGGGTTGCCTTCGTGCAGCCCACGCTGGCGGGAGACGACGCAACGCTCACGTCGCTCATCGGAGGCCTCAGCCAGCCGATCGGGTCGATGATCTTGTTTCTCATGGCCGTGTACCTCTTCACCGAGAACACCACGAACGCGGCGGCATGGTTCATCGGTGCTGCCGTGTCCACTGCGCTGATCGGCAACGTGGTCACGGCCCTCATCGACACCGGCCACCTCGGCGCCGCCCTCTCGCACTACTCCACGTCGCTGCGGATGTTCAGCTACGTCGCGATTGCCGCGGCGCTCTTGCACCCGAGCGTTCGATCGTTGAAACAGACAGAACGCTCAGGCGACGCAAACCGCCTTCTCGGACGCCTGATCATCACGACATCATCGTTGGTGTTCCCAGTTCTCGTGCTTGCCGCGTCCGGCCCCGCCAACACGGCGGATCAGGTGGTGCGGTCCATCTCTGCGCTGGTGCTGGCTGCGGCCGTTACCATTCGGGTGGTGCACTCCGTCCGATCCAACAGCAAAGCGCAATCTGCGCTCATCCAGCAGGCGCACACCGACCCGCTCACCGGGCTGCCCAGCCGCGCGCTGTTGCTCGATCGCATCTCGTCGTACGTCGACGACGCCTGGCGGCCTGACCGCGAACCAACGTTGTTCTACGTCGACCTCGACCGGTTCA
>JANOKQ010000892.1:0-2235 GCA_031419375.1 Acidimicrobiaceae bacterium | reverse complement strand
GCCGCCGGTGGGTTCTCGAACTCGGTCGTCACCACTGCGCACTCGGCACCCATCTGCGCCAACGCTGCCGGGTCGTCATAGGCGGCAACGAGATGCACGTCGGCCACGCGCCCGGCCGGGGCCGACGGGTCGGGTTCGAGCACCATCGTGCGATACCCCATGGTGCGGGCCGCGACCACGAAGTAGTAGCCGAGTTGCCCGCCTCCCAGGATCCCAAGCATCGCCGGCGGCACCACTGTACCGATCGTCCTGGTCACGAAATACCGCCGTGGAGCCGGGATTGCATGACCAGAACGAACGGGGGCGACTGGATCATGCGGGCGGCAGGGTGCTGGAGGCGGCGGCCTGGCGTAACGACTCGCGGTGGGCGCGCAAGCGTTCGGCGAGGGCGGGGTCATGCGCCGCCAGCATCGCCACGGCAAACAATGCGGCGTTGGTTGCGCCGGCCTCGCCGATCGCGAACGTGGCGACCGGAATGCCGCCGGGCATCTGCACGATCGAATACAGCGAGTCTTGGCCCGACAGGTGGCGCGACGCCACGGGTACTCCGAGCACCGGCACAGTGGTCTTCGCCGCAAGCATTCCCGGGAGGTGGGCGGCACCGCCGGCCCCAGCGATGATCGCCCGCAGCCCGTCGGCCTCGGCCCGCTCGGCGAACGCGAACATTTCGTCGGGCATCCGGTGTGCCGACAGCACCTGCACGCAGTGGGCGACGCCGAACGATTTCAGAATCTCGACCGAGCGGGCCATGGTCGGCCAGTCGCTCGACGAGCCCATCACCACCGCCACGACCGCCGGGCCGCCGTCAGGTGTTTGGTCAGTCGCCGCGCCGTCGTTCGCCGGTCGGCCCCCCGCAGCACCGTCAGGCGCTTGGCCTGCTGCTGCGTCGGTCACGGGTTCGGTCACGGCACACCTGCTCCTGCGCGCTCGCCGTCCACCACGGCGGCGTGGGCGCGACGCGGGGCAACGCAGTCGCCCACCCGTTCCACACTCACACCGGCCGCCTTCAGGTCGTTGTACAGCCACTCCACTGGCGACGGAGGCACCGCCAGGACCAGCCAGTCGAACCGGCGCGACTGGGTGGTGCCGGTGGGATGATGGAGCAGTTCGAGCGTGTCGGTGCTGGCGCCCATCGGCACCAGGTCGGTCGATTGCACGATGCCCTTGGCGAGGGCGCGCATCCACCAGTTCTCCATGTCGAGCGTCACGCCGAGATCTTGGCCGACGACCATGCCCGGCGTGACGATCTCCACCTGGCAGCCGCGGTCGGCGAGCAGTTCGGCAACCGAGGTGGCGTGATGGAAGCCGATCTCGTCGACCACCACCACCGTGCCCCATGGCGCGGCCGAACCGTTGAGCACCTGCTGCACATCGGCGACGTTGTCGGCGGATTCGGGAACCCACCACGGCCGCTGCGGTTCGGCGCCGGTGGCCACGATCACGTGATCGGATTGTTGCTCGGCAACCATGCCCGGCCATACCCCCACCCCGTATTCGATCGTCACGCCGAGGCGACGGCATTCGGTGAGCTGGTTGCGGATCATGTCACCGAACTCGGCCCGGTTGGGCACGCTCGCGGCCAGGCGCACCTGCCCGCCGGCCTTGCTTTGCTGCTCGTATACCTTCACCTGGTGCCCGTGGCGGGCGGCGCTGATCGCGGCCTGCAACCCGGCCGGGCCGGCACCGACCACCATCACCTTGCGACGGGGTCCGCTCGGCCGGGGACGCTTGTCGTACTCGGCCTCACGGCCGGTGCGTGGGTTCTCGATGCATCCGAGCCAGCGGTTGAGCCCCATCCGGCCGACGCACTCCTGGTTGCAGCTGAGGCACAGGCGGGTTTCGTCGGTCGCGCCGGCACGGGCCTTGGCGGCGAACTCGGCGTCAGCGATCTGGCCGCGCACCACGCCGACGAGATCGCAGTGCCCCTCGGCCAAGGCGCGCTCGGCTTGGAGCGGATCTTTGAACCGGCCGACGCCGATCACCGGAAGGTCGACCGCCTTGCGGAACGCGCTGGGGATGAACAGCGCGTAGCCGGGCGGCACGTGCATGCTGGCCTCGATCATGAACAGGCTGGCCGTGGCCACGCCGATCGAGGTGTTGATGTAGTCGACCTTGCCGGTCGCTTCCACCAGCCGCGCCACGGCGACCGCGTCGTCAATGGTGGTGCCACCCTCGATCAACTCATCGCCGCACAGCCGCACCCCGAGCGCAAGCCGGTTGCCGATTACCTCGCGG
>JANOKQ010000891.1:0-2523 GCA_031419375.1 Acidimicrobiaceae bacterium | reverse complement strand
CCGGTCGGATAGCCCGGCGGCCGCGCCGCAGAGCAGCAACCGGCAACCCGACCCCGGGCAACCCGACCCCCGGCCTCGCCAGGCACTCCCATTGGTCGGCCAGCGATCGTCACTGTCGGGACGCCAACCGTCCGCACCCGTCGGCGCGAGCGGGCGTGTCGGCGGTGGCGGAGCGCAATCCGGGGCGCTACCGGTCTCGGTCGCACTGCGCCCCAGCACCGGCCCGATCGTGGTCCCCATCTCGCGGCAGGCGAGACCTGCTCCGCCGCCGCAGCAGTCGGCCCCGCCCGAGCGGGTCCCTGCCGATCTCAGCGCGCAGCTGGAACCGATGCTCGGCACCCCGCTGTCTGACGTACCCGTGCATCGCGGAGCGCGGTCCGCTCGCGCTGCATCGGCGATCGGTGCCCGCGCCTACACAGCGGGAGCCGAGGTCCACCTCCCGGCGGCGCTCGGCGCAACATCGCACGGCGCAGCACGCGAGACGCTCGCCCACGAGTTGACCCACGTGGCGCAGCAACGCCGGCTCGGCGCGGTGGCTCCCGTGGAGGATTCCCCGGCTGGAGCCGGCATGGAGGCCGAGGCCCGCAGCGTGGCGCGCCGGGTAAGCGTGCCGCAGCGCGTCGAGGTGGCCCCGCCGGCCATCCGTCGGCCGGCCGTGGCGCTGTCGCACGTCGCTGCAGCCCGCACTTCGCTACCGTCATCGGCAGCGTCCACGTCTTCGTTGTCGCCGTCCGATCAGCGCGCCATGGCCCACCACATCGAGTCGTCGGCCCTGTCATCGGGGGTGGCGACACGCCTGCCCGGTGGGGGGGTGGCCTTCGGTGGTAGCGCCCCCGCGAACTCGACGATCGGGGTGCAGCGCGAGCCGGAGCGCAGCGACCTGCCCGACAACCAGACCAGCCACGGCACCGGCCCCGTCGCCGAACCGGCCCCGTCATCACCCCTCGACGACCTGACCCCAGAACGTGTCGCCGAACTGGCGTCACGCCTCTACGACGGCATCCGTGCCCGTTTGCGCCACGACCTGCTCGTGCAGCGCGAGCGGGCCGGCGCGCTGTTCGACCACCGCTGAAAGGACCCGATATGGCCGACGACCCAGGACAACAGAACCGGTTCAAAGTGATCGTGGATTCGCTGCCGCTCGGGAACTTCAGTAAGTGCGAAGGGCTCAAGGCCACCTACGACATCAAGGCCTATGAAGAGGGCGGACAGAACGGTTTCGTCCACCACCTCCCGGGCCGGATCAGGTATGAAAACATCACCCTGACCCGCCCGATCGACGGCCAGTCGAAAGGGGTCGCAACGTGGTTCGCATCCTTTCGGGTGGCCGTCAAGCGTGCCCACGCCCAGATCGCGGTGTTGGATGCGGCCGGCAACGAAGTGATGAACTGGACCCTCAGCGGGGTGGTGCCGGTCAGCTGGTCGGCGGGTGGGGTCGACGTGTCGGCGAACAGTGTGGTCACCGAGACCCTGGTGCTCGCGCACGAGGGCTTCATGGACGCCGGCATGGCCTTGCCGTCGTTCGTGTAGGGAGTCGCCATGGGTACTCCGTTCAAGCTTGAAAAGGCGTTGTTGAAGGAAGCTCCAGCCAGCGGCAGCACCCTGCTCGGCGACATCGGCGCGATCGGCGCGTCCCTTGCTGGTGACATCACCGGTGCCGGCGGGATGGTGCCCACCCCGTGGGCCGATCGCGACCTGAACTTCCGCTTCAACCCCGACAAGATGACACTCGCAAAGACAGCGAAGTTCAAAGAACAGCCCCGTCCGACATCGCAGCAGGCCGAGCCGAAGACGCCACCCCCGCCTCAGTACGTCGGCTCGACGAACCGTACTTTGGCGTTCGCCGTCCTCCTCGACGAGTGGGATGCTCCACCGGGGATGGGGCGTGATGTCGCAACGATGGTCGCCGCGCTCCAGAAGCTGATGGATCCGCAGACCGACAAGCCGTCGAGCAGCGTCCCGCTGCCGCCGAAGATGAGTTTCCACTGGGGCAGTTTCGTGTTCACCGGTTACATCACCAAAGCTGATGCCGTGTTCACCCTGTTCCGCCAGGATGGCTCTCCCGCGCGCGCCGAGGTGAGCGTGGCGATGACCGAGCACATCGATACACCGGGGGCACAGAACCCGACGTCTGGCGGGCCGGCCGGTCGGCGCAGCCGAATGCTGATCGAGGGCGACAACTTGCAGATCCTGTCGTATCGCGAATACGGGGCGTCCGGCTACTGGCGGGCGGTGGCCGAGGCCAACGGGATCGACGACCCGCTCGCCGTGCAGCCGGGCACGATGTTGCTCATGCCGTCGCACGACGACGCAAGGACCGGGCGCTGATATGCCCGTCACGACCCCGAGCCAGATCCCCCGGATCACCGTCGACGGGACACCGCTGCAGCCACAGACGGCAGCCATGATGCTCGACGCGGTCATCGACGACGACTCGTACCTGCCGGACATGTTCGAGCTTCGCTTCGCCGATCCAGATCGCGTCCTGGCCGACGAGATGCCCTTCACGATCGGGGCCGAGGT
>JANOKQ010000890.1:0-3605 GCA_031419375.1 Acidimicrobiaceae bacterium | reverse complement strand
CAAGTACCTCAGCGCGGCTGACTACGAACGCCTAGGCGCCGAGATCGTGCTCGGCAACACCTACCATCTGATGCTGCGGCCCGGTGCCGAAACCGTCGCCGCGCTCGGTGGTCTCGGCAGTAACGCCGGGAGGGGCGGGCTCACGCTGACCGACAGCGGCGGTTTCCAGGTGTTCTCGCTGGAGCCGAAGGTGGACGACGATGGGGTGACGTTCCGCAGCACCTACGACGGCTCGTCGCACCGCTTCACCCCCGAAGGTGCCGTGCACACGCAGGAGTTGCTCGGTGCCGACATCCAGATGGTGCTCGACGTGTGCGCTCCGCTGCCGTCGCCGCCCGAGGTGATCCGCGTCGCACTCGACCGCACGGCGGCATGGGCGGCCCGCGCCAAGGCAGCGCACCAACGGCCCGATCAGGCGCTGTTCGGCATCGTGCAGGGCGGAGTCAGTGAGACGATGCGGACCGAGAGTGCGAGGCGCACCGTCGAGATCGGCTTCGACGGCTACGGCATCGGCGGGCTCAGCGTCGGCGAGACGAGGGAGGAGATGCTGCCTGCGCTGGCTGCGGCGCTCGAGCACCTCCCCGAGGATCGCCCGCGGTACCTGATGGGCGTCGGCGACCCGGCCAGCCTGATCGAAGCGGTGTCGCTCGGCGTCGACCAGTTCGACTGCGTGATGCAGACGCGCATCGGCCGGCACGGCACGGCGCTCACCTCCTCCGGCAAGCTGCACGTCAAGAACGCGAAGCACACGCTCAGCGACGAGCCGATCGACACGTCGTGCACGTGCGAGGTGTGCGCCCGTCATTCGCGCGGCTACATCCGCCACCTGTTCCAGGTGG
Organism: Acidimicrobiaceae bacterium; assembly: GCA_031419375.1. Lineage (GTDB taxonomy): Bacteria > Actinomycetota > Acidimicrobiia > Acidimicrobiales > Ilumatobacteraceae > VFMC01. The sequence continues at coordinate 2,766 of JANOKQ010000890.1, read as the reverse complement.
GCGAACCGACCGGGTCGCGCCTTGTCAGCATCCACAACGTGAGCTGGACCTTGCAGTTGATGGCCCGGATGCGTGCCGCGATCGCCGCAGGGCGGTTGGCCGACCTACGCGCCGAGGTCCTCGCCGTGTGGGGATGACAGTCGGGCCACCGCCGCGCTCGATAGGCTTTCCGACCGGTCGGTACGGCTACCGACAGACGACCTTCACAGTGGGACACCATGCACGTTCTTTCAATTCTCGCCTCGGCATCAGGCAGCAACTCCGGTTCCGGCAGCGGCGCCATCGTTCAGCTGGGCATCTTCTTGCTCATCCCGGTGGCCATGTACTACCTCCTCATCCGGCCACAGCGCCGCCGCCAGCGCGCTCAGGCGGCGATGCAGTCGAACATCGACGTCGGCGACGAGGTGATGACCACCTCGGGCCTGTACGGGTTCATTACCGGTTTCGACGGTGACATCGTGTGGCTCGAGGTGGACGACAACGTCCAGTTACGCGTGGCTCGCGCCTCGGTGCAGCGCAAGGTCGACACCGCCATCGGTGAGACCGCAGTCCCCACCGACGACGGCTCGGGCAAGGGGCCGAAGATCGAGCCGGGCATGCCGGCGCCAGCGGATGCGCCGGCCAACACGTCCGCCACCACCGACGAGAAATGATGCGCCGCAAGTTGATCATCACCCTCACGTCGATCTTGGTGATCGCGTTTGGGGGGTTACTGGCCACCTTGATTGCGGGCAACGAGCCCGCGCTCGGCCTCGACCTGCAGGGCGGTATCTCCGTCACCCAGCAGCCGGTCGGCGAGTATGAGCCGGACGTGCTCGACCTCGCCGTCGAACGCATCCGTGACCGCGTCGACAGTCTCGGTGTTGCCGAGCCCGAGATCATCCGCCAAGGCGATGCGATCGTGGTCAACCTGCCCGGCGTGAAGAACCAGCAAGAGGCGATCGCGCTGGTGCAGGTGACCGGGCAGGTGTACCTGCGCCCGGTGCAGGGTTGCTTCGGCGAAGGTGTGCCGGAGGCCGATCCCACGGCGACGACCACGCCGACGGGTAGCACCGTGCCGACAGGTAGCACTGTACTGACCGGCACCGCCGCCTCGACGCCGGACTCGTCGAGCGCGACCTCGACCGCGACCACTGCGCCGAACGGTCCCAGCCGGCGCGTGTCGAGCACGCCCAGCACGATCCCCGGTGACACGACGCCCGCAGACACGTCGACGGTTGACACGGTCACTGGCAACACCGCAACCAGCAACACGGCCACCGGTGATACGGCGACCGACATCAGCGTCACCGGAGACGGTGGCGGAGCCCCGCTGACCACTGCGGTGGTGTCCGATCCCACCACCCAGCAGGTCCTCCCGTTGCAAGGTGGCGGGCAGTGCCTCGTCGGCGCAGCCGGTGGCACCGGGACGGTGTTCGAAAACGACGCACGCGCCGACATCCTCGACGGAGGCTGGGGCGTGACCGTGGGCTTGCGCCCCGGGTCGGAGGGCGAAGGCGTGTGGAACATCCTCGCCGCAGCGTGCTTCGCCAGCGGCGAGACGTGCCCGAGCGGTCGCCTGGCGATCGAGCTCGATGGCAAGATCGTGTCGGCCCCGTCGGTCAACGAACCGCAGTTCTCCGGCAACGTGCAGATCACCGGGTCGTTCAACGAGCGTGACGCGAAAGATCTCGCCCGGGTGCTCAAGAGCGGATCGCTACCGGTGCGGATGGAAACCCAGTCGGTGCAGAACGTGTCACCAACACTCGGCCGCGATTCCCTCGACGCGGCAATCGTGTCCGGGTTCATCGGCGTCGCCCTGGTGCTCGTGTTCTTGATGCTGTACTACCGCTTGCTCGGCGTGGTGGTCGTGGCCGGGCTGACGGTGTCGGGGTCACTGCTGTACAGCGTGATCTCGCTGCTGTCGCGCACCCAGGGCTTGGCCATGTCGCTAGCCGGTGTGGCCGGGGTGATCGTCTCGGTCGGTGTCACCGTCGACTCGTACGTGGTGTTCTTCGAACGACTCAAAGACGAGGTGCGCAGCGGCCGCACCATGCGCAACAGCGCGCAGCGGGGGTTCACCGGTGCCTGGCGGACCATCCTCGTTGCCGACATCGTGTCGCTGATCGGCGCATTCACGTTGTGGTACCTCACGGTCGGTTCGGTGCGTAACTTCGCGTTCTTCCTCGGCCTGTCCACACTGGCCGACCTCGTGGTCGCCTACTTCTTCACTCGGCCGGCGGTCCTGCTGCTGGCCCGAACCAACTGGATGGCCCGGCGCAAGGTGATGGGCATCGAAGTCACCGCACCAGCAACGAGCGGACCGGCCATGGCCGGCACAGGGAGCCTGTCATGACCGAGCTCGTCGAAACACCCGATGCGGCGACTGCCGCGCACCGCAACGACGCAGTCATCTCCGCCAGGCGCGACCGCTGGGGCCGTCTCTATCACGGCGAAACCGCAGTCGATTTCTACGGTCGACGCAAGTGGGGGCTGATCTTCTCCGGAGTGCTCCTGGTGATCACGCTGATTTCGTTGATCTTCAACGGTCTCAACCTTGGTATCGACTTCGAAGGCGGCGTTGCCTGGGAGGTCCCTGCGCAAACGTTCAGCATCGACCAGGCCGCAGCGGTGCTCGAAGCCAACGGCATCGACCCCAACTCGGCAAAGATCCAAACGCTCACCTCCGAGAGTGGTACCCGTCTGCGGATCCAGGTCGCGGACCAGTCCACCGATGTCGTCGCCACCGTGCAGGCCGCGCTGGCAACGGCCGCAGCTGTCGATGTG
>JANOKQ010000889.1:0-11901 GCA_031419375.1 Acidimicrobiaceae bacterium | reverse complement strand
CGCGGATGAACAGGAGCCATCCGAACGCACCACCGACTGCCAGCACGACGACGGCAATAGCTGCGATGACGATCTTGCGGTTTTTGCTCATGGCTGCTGATTCTTGCAGCCGTAACCTGCGACGCGGTGGGCGCCTGGTTTGAGTGCGGTGAGAGATCGTGTCGCGAGTGTGGGTGACGAGCGTGTGTGGCGAGCGGCACAGCACATGCACGTCTACGCCCGGCGGCACGCGGGTAGGATAACTACTTGTAATGAGCAACCATCCATTTCGACCCCTTCGCCACCGGTCGGTTCGGCTGCTGTGGGGCGCTGCGGTTGTGTCCGACATCGGCACGTGGGTGCAGCTCATCGTGGTCGGCAGCCTCGTCGCCGCCGACTCGGGCTCAGCGGTCAAGACCGGTCTGGTTGCCTTGGCGACGTTCACTCCGCAAGGACTCGCATCGCCGGTTGGCGGCCTGCTGGCCGATCGCTACGACCGCCGGCGGGTATTCGCTGCGGCGTTGATGCTGCAGGCGGTGATGACGACGGCGCTGGCGATCAGCCTTGGTGCCGGGGTACGCAACCCGTACCTGCTCGCGTTGATCATCCTGCTCGGAAGCTCGTCTGGCGCGCTCGGTACGCCGTCGTATGCGGCGATGCAGCCAGATCTCGTTCCCGCCGACGAGCTCATGTCGATGGTGTCACTCGGTGTCTATTCGTGGAACAGCGGCCGCATCATCGGACCGATCCTCGGTACCGTCCTGGTTGCCACGGTGGGTCCGTCGTGGACCATCGCGTTCAACGCGATCACGTTTCTCGCACTCGCCACCGCCGTGAGTTCGCTGCGTCGCTCGTTCCTACCGAGCGGCGACGACGGCACGGTCGCCGAACGGCTGGTCGAAGGGTGGAGGGCCGTGCGCCACACCCCCGGCTGTTGGCATGCGGTGGTGCTGCTGGTGCTGTTCAACCTCACGGTGGTGCCGTTCATGGGGCTGATCCCCATCTTCGCGACGGCCGAGTTCGCCGGGGGAACCGGTCTTGCCGGATTGATCAGCTCATCCCAGGGCGTCGGGGCGATCATCGGCGGGATCGTCCTCACCTTGGCCGTTGCCCGTCGTCGGCGATCCGAACTGCTCGTCGTGATCATCGCGTTGGTTTCGGTCAGCCTCACCGCCTATGCGCTGGCCCCCACCACCACGCTGGTGGCGATCGCCGCAGGCGTGCTCGGTTCCGGCGGCGCCTGCATCTTCATCATGTCGTCGGCGTTGCTGCAGCGCGATGCGCCGCCGCGTAGCCGCGGCAGGGTGATGGCAATGATGCACGCCGCGCTCGGTGTGTCGTACGGCATCGGCATCATGGTGATCGGGGCGATCGGCGATGCGATCGGTCTTCGTATCGCCTTCGTGATGGGTGCTTGCGGCCTGGTGCTCAGTTTCTGGTTGCTCACGGTCAAGTCGTCGAACTGGCGAAACGCGATCGATGGAACACCTGCCCACGGACCTGTCGAACCCACCGCGGCCAATGTGATGACGCTCGAGGCGCAGCCCGAGTTCTCGAGTGCACCCGTCGGCTGAGCCCAGCAGAAAAAATCGGTAACCACGCACTTGTGCCCGGCAGTGTGTGGGCATGTCGGGCAGAATGCTGGCTATGTCTGCCAATGTCGAAGTCGCCAAGTCAACGCCACGTGACGTCGAGGTGGTTGGCATTCCCGTCTACGCCTCCGGTCCGGTGTCACGACAGCTGGGCATGAATCGGGCCGTGTTGAGCGGCCACGGGTTCGACGGCAAGGCGGGCCAGAGCCTGGTGCTGCCGAGTGCAACCGGTCCGACGCTCATCGCCATTGGGCTCGGGGATGCGGCAAAGATCGATGTGAAAGACCTCCGCAACGCGGCCGCTTGCCTGGTGCGTGCCGCAGGGAAGCGTACGAGCATCGCGACCACGCTCGCCGATCTTGAAGGCGTCGACGCTTCGTCCGCGGGGCAGGCCGTGGCCGAGGGGGCGCTGCTCGCCGCGTACAAGTACCTCGGACTGAAGACCGATACGTCGTCAGCGTCGGCGCTTGCGACGATCACGCTGATCGTGGGTGGCAAGCGCTTGGCTGGCGTGCGCCACGGTGTCGAACGTGGCGTGGTCATCGCCGGCGCAGCGTGTCTTGCCCGTGACCTGGCCAACACCCCGCCGGCGCACCTGACCGCGCGGATGATCGCCGACAAGGCCGTCGCGCTTGCTGCCGAAACGGGGATCACCGCCGAGGTGTTCAACAAGGACCAGTTGGTGGCGATGGGGTGCGGCGGCATGGTTGGGGTCAACAGCGGCAGCGCCGAGCCGCCGCGCATGGTCCGCCTCAGCTACACGCCGAAGAATCCGACCGGGCATCTGGCGCTCGTCGGCAAGGGGGTGATGTACGACTCGGGTGGCATCAGCCTCAAGCCGTCCGATGGCATGCACGCCAAGATGAAGATGGACATGAGCGGCGCGGCCGCGGTGCTCGCCACGATGACGACGCTGAAAGCCTTGAAGTGCAAGGCGACGGTGACGGCGTACCTGATGTGCACCGACAACATGCCGTCGGGCAGTGCGTTCAAGCTCGGCGACGTGCTCACCTTCCGCAACGGCAAGACCGCCGAGATCTTGAACACCGACGCCGAGGGCCGGCTCGTGCTGGCCGACGGTTTGTCGCTCGCGGTCGAGGCCAAGCCCGATGCCGTGGTCGACATCGCCACGCTGACCGGGGCGTGCGTGGCCGCGCTCGGCCCAAGGATCGCCGGGGTGCTCGGCAACGATCAGCCTTTCGTCGACAAGGTGAAGGCCGCCGCGGCCACATCGGATGAGCCGATGTGGCAGCTGCCCCTGGCGCGGGAGTATCGAAAGTTGCTCGATTCGCAGGTGGCCGACATGAAGAACATCGGCGGCCCCTACGGCGGGGCGATCACCGCGGCGTTGTTCCTCAACGAGTTCGTCGGCGATACCCCGTGGGCGCACCTCGACATCGCCGGTCCGATGGACGTCGAGTCCGATGATGGCTGGTTGTCGAAGGGTGCCACCGGTTACGGCACCCGAACCCTGATCGAACTGGCCACCACCTTCTCCAGGTGACGGGTATCGCTCCGGCGGCGCGATCTCGGTGGTCGTCAGGCTGCGCCTGGGTACGCACCGCTGAGGATTGCGTCGGCAACCTTGGTCGCCTCGTGGGGGCGGATGCCGAGGCCGAGCAACTGCCGCTCGATCGCATCGGTGGGATCGCCTGCCGACACCATCGCTTGGGCCAGGATCCGGGCCCGGCCGAGGTCGTCGGCGGGGGTCGCGCTGCGCGCCTTCCACTGGGCGTGGGATGCGCGGAGGTACTCGGGCATCCGCTCCAGTTGGCGTAGTGCCACCGGTGGAACCCGGCGGCGAACAGCGATGCCGCCGGTTACCGGTTGCGCCACCCCGAACATCACGCACCGGTTGAGCGAGCGGATGAACGGACTGCTGGCGCTCGGCGAGTAGGCCAGACCGAGAGCGCCGGCGGTTTGTTCGAGGTCGAGCTCGTAGCCGCCGGGGTACTCGTCGAGCCCGGTCACCATCCGCCGCAGCAACCACAGCGCCGACGGACCGAGGATGCTGAGCCAGAAAAGTTCCGCGTACTGCGACCGGGTGTCGAAGCCGATTCGGTCGACGACGTCGTCGTGCCACGGCACCACGACGATCGTCGGGTCGCCGGGTTGGATTTCGAGTGATGCGAACGACATGGTGCCCCCAAAGTGGCGAAGAGAATCACGAGTGCTCGGGGGAAGCACCGCACTGACAGACATCCGTGTGTCGCTCCCGGAAAACGATCGCCGATCGAACCCCGTCGATCGCCGATCGAACCCCGCTGACCGGCCACGATTTTCCCGCGGGAAAAAGCTTGTCGCAGATGTGGCACGGGTTGTGACACAGTGCTGCGGATGCACATCGACCTGGCCCGAGGTTGGGTCACCGAGGCGGCGCGGATCACGGTGCTCACCGGGGCTGGCATCTCGACCGACTCTGGTATCCCTGATTTCCGGGGTCCGAACGGGTTGTGGACCAAGAATCCGCTAGCCGAAAAGGCGTCGTCGCTGCAGCACTACCTGGCCGACCCGGCCGTGCGTAACGCGGCGTGGCAGACCCGCCTGCACTCACCGGCGTGGACGGCGCAGCCCAACGACGGCCACCGTGCGCTACTACGGATCGAGCAGGCCGGACGTCTCGAAGCGCTCGTCACCCAGAATATCGATGAGCTCCACCAACGTGCCGGGCACGATCCGGCCAAGGTGATCGAGGTGCACGGCACGATGTGGTGGTCGCTGTGCTGGACGTGTGGCGATCGACGCCCGATGGTTTCCACGGTGCAACGCGTTCGTGACGGCGAACCCGATCCGCACTGCCTGGTGTGCATCGGCGCCGGGCGCGTCGCTGACGACGAGGGGATCATCAAGAGCGACACGATCTCGTTTGGTCAACCGCTCGTGCCGGAGGTGATCGACGCTGCGTTGGCCGCTGCCGAGCGGTGCGATGTGTTGCTCGCCGCCGGCTCGTCGCTGTCGGTGTTTCCGGCAGCAAACCTTGTCCCGCGGGCCCGCGCTGCAGGCGCCAAGATCGTGATCGTCAACGGCGAGCCGACGGGCATGGATCGCTACGCCGACGCTGCACTGCTCGGCTCGCTGTCTGAATTGCTGCCCGATCTGGTTGCCGGTCTGGTGGTGTGACCGTCGCAGGATGAAGTTCACCGAATCGGGCGGTTCAGTTCCGTGCGGAACGTGTCGATGTTGATCAGTCGTGTCGGTGTTGTAGGCGCGAGCGGTCGCGGGCGAGAGTTCGACGCCGGGCAGGATGGCCGGTAACGGTACGCGCAGGAACGAGGACGTGAGGTATGGAATCGATGACGATGACGGCAGGTCCGGCGGAAGCGCAAGTACGGAGGGCGCGGCGCGTTTGCGGGCGATCCGGCGGTGCCGCTTTCGGCGTGGTTGTGTCGGCCGGGTTGGCGTTGGTGGCGTGTTCGGGGGCGCAGTCGGTTCCGGCTCCGTCGTTTGCCGAGGTGGTGCCAACCACGGCTGCTGTGGCGACATCAACGACGGTTGCTGCGTCGACAACGGCGGTGACCGTTGCGGACACGGTGGTTGTGGTCGAGTCGACGGTGCCGGAGGTGACCGTTGATGCCGGGGCGACGGAGGCTTCGATGCTGGTGACGCAGCCGAGCGTGGCGTTGGTGACGTTGCCGGCTGATGAGATCATTCCGGGGTCGTCGGGGCAGGCGGTGACGTTTTCGGCTGCGCTGGGTGTGAAGGTGGCGTTGGCGCCGGGGGTGAACACGCCGGGTGATACGCGGTTGTTGTTGCCGGAAGGCCTGTACGTGCACATTGCCTGGCAGCCCGATCCCAACGATTCCAGTATTTTCAACCCCTCCCCCGAAGACATCGAAATTCTCGAGGCGTACGCCAACGCGATGGCGACTTTCTATCGGGCATCGTTGACGACGATGACCACTGAGTCGCCGGATTTTGCAAGGTACTTCGACGATGCGGGTGCTGGCTACGAAGCGAACTTTGCCGAGGCGCGCGACGGTGGGTATGTGGGCTCGCTGGGCAACGGGGTGGTGCTACGGCCGTACGTGCTTGGTGATCAGCGATCGGATACGACGGCGGTGATCCTGGATTGCTATCTGCAGGACGAGGAGTACATCCTTCGCGACGGCGGCGTGCCGACACTCGGGCCGCTCACGACGAAGAGCACCGTGGCGACGATGACCAAGCGGAACGGTCACTGGCAAGTCGATGAGATCGGAAGCCAGGTGGGGGCGTGCTTGTAGTTGCGAAGGTTCTGGTTGCGCTGTTGTCGGTGGCACCTCCAGTTTCCCCGACACCAGTGCCTGTCTTTGGTGGTGGAGGGTCGCACAGGCCGCCTACGCCGGCGGCGGTGGCGGTGGTGGGGGGTCGGTCGGTGTCGGTGCGGGGCGAGTCCGGTGGGTTGTCTCGGTTGACGTACATTCCTTCGGCGTCGCGGTTTGCGCAGTATCGGGGTGGGGTTCGCCAGACGTGTTCGATCACTGCGGATCGTGACGGCTTCGTGTTGTCGAATGGTGATGTCGTCGATCGTGGGACGGTGGTGACGAGTCATTACGTGTTCGTCGAGGGGATCGCGATTCCATTTGATCTGCCGCCGGCGGTGCTGCCCGATGATGTGGTGCATGTCGCGTCGCGGGGTTCGCTTGTGGATGCGATGCGGACGTTCACGGTGTTCTGTGATGGCGCGTATTACGACATCAACCAGCGGGGGTTGATTGAGGTCCCGTTCCTGGATGTGTTTTTCACGCCGCTCGCTCGTTTGGACCAGCTTCGTAATGATCTGCAGTTGGACAGGCCGGAGGTGTTCGAGAATCCGGTGGTCGGTCGTTTCGGTGGGTTGGTGACGCGGTATCCGGTGTGGCTGGCGATCGGTGACGAGGTGTGGCGGCAGGAGGTCTCGAACCCGCAGGAGTACCGTGGAGCGACGTTGGAGTTGATCACGGTTCCGCGTGAGTTGGAGTTCGATGTCGAGTTCGTCCCGAATCCGGCCAAGCCGTCGCCAGCGTTTTCCGGTGTGGTGAGCTGTGTGCCTGGGACCGGGATCGGGATGGCGAGGGGTGTCGGGGGTGTGGTGCCGGCGTTGCCGGTGTTGCCCGAGCAGACCACGCCGGGTGTGAATGGTCCGTGCATGTGGACTCCGCCGGGGCCGGGGCGGGTGACGTTCACGGCGAGGATCACCTACACGGTGACGTTCCGGGTCGACGGGTACACGATGCCCGACGACGATTACGTGTGGGAGTCATTGCCGACGGAGTTCGTGACCGGTGAGCTGATCGCGGTGAACACCAAGCCCTAAGTCGCCTCGGCTGGGCGCTGGGCGATTGAATCCTGACCGGGTTGGTAGGCTTTCGACTATGGCTACTTTCCGAGATCTGCTCAGCGCGGCGAAGGCCGAGATCACCGAGATCGATACGGCGACCGCGGCCGAGCGCATCGACGCCGGTGCCGTTGTGCTCGACGTGCGCGAACCCGACGAGTACGACCAGGGTGCGCTGCCGAACGCGATCCACATCCCCCGCGGTCATCTCGAGGCCCAGGTGGAGGGGCGCCTGCTCGACAAGACCGCGCCGGTCGTCGTGTACTGCGCCGGCGGGGTGCGCAGCGCGTTTGCGGCCAAGACCTTGCAGGAGCTCGGCTACGGCGAGGTGCTCTCGGTGGCCGGCGGGTTCGGCAAGTGGAAAGACGAAGGCCGTCCCTGGAAGACGCCGGTCGTGCTCACCGCCGACCAGCGCAACCGCTACCAGCGCCACCTGCTGTTGCCCGAGGTCGGGGTGGCCGGTCAGGCCAAGCTGCTTGGGGCGAAGGTGCTCATGCTCGGTGCCGGCGGCCTCGGTTCGCCCGCTGCGCTGTATCTCGCCGCCGCTGGTGTCGGCACGATCGGCATCGTCGACATGGACGAGGTGGACGCGTCGAACCTGCAGCGCCAGATCCTGCACAACCTCGACCGGATCGGTGACCGCAAGGTCGACTCGGCGAAGAAGACGCTGACCCTGTTGAACCCCGATGTCGATGTCGTCACCTACGACACCCGCCTCGACGCGTCGAACATCATCGACATCATGACCGGCTACGACGTCGTTGTCGACGGGGCCGACAACTTCCCCAGCCGCTACCTGCTCAACGACGCCAGCGTCAAACTGGGCATCCCCGTGGTGCACGGTTCGATCTTCCGCTTCGAGGGCATGGTCAGTGTGTTCCATCCCCTCGAGGGCCCCACCTATCGCGACATGGTGCCCGAGCCGCCCCCGGCCGAACTGGCGCCGAGCTGTGCCGAAGCCGGTGTGCTCGGTGTGCTCCCCGGCATCATCGGCAGCATCCAGGCGCTCGAGGTGATCAAGGTCATCCTCGGGCTCGGCGAGCCGTTGATCGGGCGGATCCTCACCGTCGACACCACGGAGATGACGTTCCGCACGTTCAACCTGCGCCCTGATCCGGCCAACGAGGTCACCTACGCGAACCGCGACCGGATCGTCATCCAAGAGCTCGAGGGCCTCTGCGCCCCTGGCCTCGCGCACTGACTCGGGGCCACTGACGCGGGCCCGAGACGCCGGGATTACGCCGGGACAGTCTCGAGTGTTTCGGCGCTCAGATCGTCGCGCTCTTGCACGACGACGCCGACGATCACCAACGATGCGCCGAGCAGGTCGACCACGCTCGGGGTCTGTTCGAGCGCGATGAACCCGACCACCAGCGCGGTCACCGGGAGCAGCGCCAGCAGCAGTGCGAACCGGCGTACGGGGATCCGGCGCAGCACATTTTGGTCGATGCCATATGCGATCGCGTTGGAGAACACGCCGACCACGAGCGCGGTGATCAGCCACACCGGCGTGGAGAACACCGGCCCGCTGCCGGGCGCGCCGATCGGTGCGATCGCCACCGCGCCGATCGCCAGCCCGAGTCCGAGCCCGGCCACGCCCTTGTTCAAGCTGGCGATGTGACGGCCGATCATGATGTACGCGGCCCACATCGCCGAGGCAGCGAACACGAAGACGAGCCCGAGCGGTTCGGCGTCGATCTCCACCCCGCTCAGCACGACCACACCGGTCACCGCGAGGAGTAGCGCGATCGTGTTGCGGCGGGTGCGGGTGAACGCGGCAGCCACGGCGACCGGGCCGATGAACTCCATCACCACGCTCTTGCCGAGTGGGATGCGGTCGATGGCGAGGTAGAAGAACACGTTCATCAACGATGTCGCGATGCCGAAGATCGCTGCCGCAGCCAACTCGCGGTGGGTCCAACCGCGCTGGTGCCGCCACGAGATGGCCAGCAGCACGATCGCTGCGCCGATCACGCGGAACCAGGCGACGGTGGCAGGGGGGATGTCGTCGAACATCGACACCGCAATTACCGCGCCGGTGTACTGGGAGATACCCGAGATGACGAAGAGGGCTTCGGGCGAGAACCGATCGAGCGCGCCGGGCGCGCTGCGGCTCACTCGAACAGGTCGGGATCGGTGCGGCAGATCTCTTGCCACAACGGCTGGAAGCTGAACCAGCCAGCCAGCGGGAACCCGGTTTGCTTTGCGGTGTAAGCGGCCATGTCGGGGGCGATCAGCTTCGGCGTACCGGCGGCCATTGCCAGCAGTTGCGCGTGGCATGAACGGTCCATCGACAAGAACCAGAACACGGCCTCGTCGACGGACTGGCCGACGGTGAACAGGCCGTGGTTCTGATGGATCGCGGCTTTGCCGGTTGGGAAGCTGGCGGCGATTTCCTTGCCGGCTTCGATGTCGAACACCACGGCCCCGCCCTGCGCGGTGATGACGGTGTGGTCCTCGTAGAAGATGCACGAATCCTGCGTGATCGGAGCGAGCGGGATGCCAAGCGAGCTGAACGCTTTGCCGTGCACACTGTGGCTGTGCGCCGCGGCGATCACATCGGGCCGAGCCGCGTGGACGGCTGCATGGATCACGAACGCGGCACGGTTGACGGGTTGGTTGCCGTACACCACCTCGCCGGAATGGTTGACCAGGATCAGGTCGCTGACGGTCATGTGGCGGAAGCTCTTGCCGAACGGATTGACCCAGAAGTGATCGGGGAACTCAGGGTCGCGCACCGTGATGTGGCCGGCGACGCCCTCGCCGAAACCGACCCGGCCGAAGATCCGTAGCCCGCCGGCGAGGCGCTGCTTGCGGTGCAAGCGCTCCTCTTCAATGGTCGCGAATGTTGGCGGACCGGGGAGGGAGACCTCTTTCGCGGTCAGTTCCACTCCATCGATGATGCGGACGCCGGCGTCGGTGATGCTCATTGCTTGAGGCTACCGCAGGGCCCGGCGCGGGTTTCGGAGCGGGCGCTCAGCTCAGGCGAGGGCGACGAGGGCGGCGTTGGCGATCTGGTCGGGGAGGAAGTCGAAGGTCTCGTACAGCTCGACGATTGCGCCGCTCTGGCCGAACGCGTCGACCCCGACCGGAACGAGGCGCTGGCCGAACACCGATCCGATCCAGGCAAGCGCGTGGCTGGCCGCGTCGTGCACGGTGACGACCGGAACGCTGCGTTCGCCGGCGTGGATCAGCGCTGCGAGGTGGACGTGGTCGAGGTCGGCGGCGCGGCCGGCGCGTGCCGCTTGCTGTAGCTCACCGCGCCACTCGCGGTACAGCCGGTCGGATGAGGTGAGGTCGACCACGGCCACGCCAATGCCCTCGTCGCCAAGCAGGCGCGCCGCATGCACGGCCTCGGGTAGCACGGCACCGCACGAGGCGATGATCAACTCGGCCGGACCCGCCGCCGGCTCGATCAAGCGGTAGCCGCCGGCCAGCACCTGCTGGCGCAACATGTCGGCACCGAGACGCTCACCTGCCGCGACGAATGGTGACTGGTCGATCGGGCGGGTCGACAGCCGCAGGTACAGGCTCTCGCCGTCGGGTTCGCCGAGGCGGCGGACCCCGTCGCACAACAGCCAATCGAGCGACTGCGCGTAGCATGGCTCGGCGTAGGTGATGCCCGGCAGCTCCATCCCGATCGATGCGGTGATCGTGCTCTGGTGCGCTCCGCCTTCGGCGGCGAGGGTGACACCGGCCGGCGTACCGACCACGATGAACCGGGCCCCGCTGTACAGGCCGTAGTTCAAGGCGTCGAGCCCACGGCACACGAACGGGTCGTACACCGTGCCGATCGGGATGAGGTGCTGGCCGTGCAGTTCATGGCCGAGCCCGAGCGCGTGCAGGGCGAGGAACAAGTTCATCTCGCTCAGCCCCAGCTCGATGTGGCGGCCCGACGGACCCTGCTGCCAGCGCAGTAGGCGGTCGCCGCCGAGGTAGTCGGGTTGCTGCTCGGGGTTGAACACGCCGAACTTGTTGATCCACCCGCCGAGGTTGGTGCTCACGCTCACATCGGGCGACAGGGTCACTATCCGCTCGGCCACCTCGGCGACGTCACCAAGCCCCGTCAGCAGCCGGCCGAACACCTCCTGCGTGCTCACCGGTTTCGCCCCGAGCGCACCGCTGACCTGATCGGGGACGGCAAGCATCGGCCGTGGTGGCACGGCCACGTTGTTCACCTCGCGGCCGGCGGCGATGCAGCAACGACCGGGCGCGGTGTCATCTGCGAAGCGGTCCCACTCGGTCTTCTCGTCGAGTCCGACCTGGGCCCGCAATGCGTCGATCTGGGTTGGCGACAACAGCGCGGCATGATTCAGCGGATCACCGGCGATCGGCAGACCCCAGCCCTTCACCGTGTAGGCGAACACCACGCTCGGCCGGTCGGTGACCGCATCGCAGGCCCGGTAGGAATCGATCAGCAGCCCGAGGTCGTGACCGCCGAGGTTCTGTATCAGTGGCACGAGTTCGTCGTCGTCGATATCGGTGACGAAGCGGCGCACCGATGCATCGGCACCGTCGAGGAACGCCGGCCGCAGATCGGCACCGCGCAGAGCGAACAGCGACTGGTAGCGCTCGTTGCTCATCTCGTCGATGTGCCGTCGCAGCGAGTCGCCGCCGTCGCGTTCAAAGGCCCGCTGCAGCAGCGTCCCGTACTTGGCCTCGACCACATGCCAGTCGGACCCTTCGAAGAACTCCATCAGCTTCTTGATCTTCTGGCCGGGGATCACCCGGTCGAGGCTCTGGCGGTTCGCATCGACGACCCACATCACGTTGCCGAGACCTTGCAGCGAGGCATCGGCGATCGCTTCCCACACGTTGCCCTCGTCGAGTTCGGCGTCACCGACCAAGGCGATGAACCGGGCACTCGGCGAGGTCTCGAAGTGGGCGTCGATGTATCGCCGGGTCATCGCCGCGAACAGCGGGGCGACCACACCGAGGCCGACTGAGCCGGTCGAGAAATCGGCCACATCGGGGTCCTTGGTGCGCGACGGGTAGCTCTGCAGCCCACCGCGCTCGCGCAGGCGGGTGAGGTAC
>JANOKQ010000888.1:0-17530 GCA_031419375.1 Acidimicrobiaceae bacterium | reverse complement strand
GACGAGCCGCTGCGCGACGACGCCGGCAAGGTCCGCCGCAGCCAGCTACGCGCCGACCGCATCGGCGCGGCGTAGCCCGAAGTAGCCGGGAGTCGGCCCCCGGCTCGTCGGATGTCAAGGGCTCGTGGTTGCCCCGCTGGCCTGTTGCGCCGCTTCCATTTCGGCGAGAAGCGCTGCCGGCCAACGACCACCGCACCAGATGGTGTCTTTGGATATATGGCCATCGCGCAGCTTGAGGATGTGGGCCTGATGGCACATGTGGGCGACCCCTTTCTCGTCCCAGCGGAGGGTCAGCTCGACCAGTTCCCCGTCAGCCAGAGCGGTGCGCCGGACATCTTCGAATCGACCCGGTTCTGCGTACCACTTGCTGAGCTCGGCTTGAACTGCACCGGCACCCCGGACCGAATAACGCCAGTTCGGGACCGTGGCGTCGAGCACCACGTCGTCACAATAGATTTCGACGGGAATCCTCGCGGCCTCGATCCCTGCCACGAACTCGTCAACAGCACTCGTGCTTTTCATGTCATCACCTTTCGTGTCTGTGTGTGTCTGGTTCTCCCTGTGTCTGGTTCTGCCTGTGCCCCTGTCAACCTTTGACGTAGGAGGGCTTCTCGGAGATCTGGCCTCCACGAACGCGAAACACATCAATGCCCCGCACGTGTCCGTCGTCCCAGGTGTATCGCCACAGCTGGACCACCCGGTCGGCCGAGGCGAACGACTCCTCCTCATGGAACGCGGCGGCATCGTTATCAAAAATCGGTTGCCACGCCGCCCGGACGGCATCCTTGCCGACGTAACGAGTGCCGTCGGGCGCGGGACCGGTGGCATCGAATATGCAGTCATCGGTGACCAGCGCCAACGCGGCGTCGAGGTCGTGTGCCGCCCAGGCTGCGCCGAACGCGGCGATGACTTCGATCTCGTTCACGTGGCTAGTTTCCGGGGGTGGTGGCGTAGTTGCTCGCTCCGAACCAATCGACCACCACAACAGCCTCGTCACCGACGACCCAGGCATCATGGCCGCTGGGAAGCGAGGTGACATCGCCGGGACCGGCGATGAACTCGTTCCCGTCGTCCATGCGGATCGCCAATCGGCCGCTGACGTGGTACTGGAAGTGGGGTGCGAGGCAGCTCGCGGTTTGAGCGATTGGTTTGACGTCGTTGGACCACCGCCACCCGGGCTCGAGGACGAGCCGACCAACCTCGGCACCGCCGATGTTGATGATCTCGGCGCGGCCATTGGGGAACTCTCGTACCTCATCAGCGGTGGCGAAACTACGATGCTCGGTGTTTTGCACGGCGTTGCTCCTTCTCGGCATGTCGGGTCCGGTAGACTCGACGGTACTCAACCTACCTACTAGTAAGTAAGAGGTCAAGGAAAATTTCACGAGCACACGACACCATTGGGCACATCGCGATCCTTCCAGGCCTGCCCGGCGATAGAGACACCGCTTCGCTGGTGCTCGATGCCGCAGAACGGCTTGTGCAGACTCGCGGGTTCAACTCGTTCAGCTACGCCGATGTCGCTCGCGAGCTGGAACTCACCAAGGCTGCGCTTCATTACCACTTCGCCACGAAGGCGGATCTTGGCAAGGCTCTGCTCGAACGCTTTGCGGCACGTTTTGCGAGTGCGCTCGACGCGATCGACGCCACGCCCGCGAACGCACTGGGCAAGCTCGAGGCGTACGCCGACCTGTACCTCGATGTGCTGCGTCGCGACCAGATGTGCCTCTGCGGGATGCTCGCGGCCGAATACCGAACGTTGCCCGAACGCATGCAGGTCATCGTCGTCCGATTCTTCAACGACAACGAGGCATGGCTGGCGGGGGTCGTCGAGCGAGGGCAAACAGAGGGCACGATCGACGTCGCGGTATCACCTCACGATGCGGCACGCACGATCGTCGCCGCATTCGAAGGTGCCATGCTGATCGCTCGGCCTTTTGGTGACGTGGCATGGTTTCAGGCCACTGCGTCCACCGTTCTCAACGGTCTCGTCAGCGCAGCCTCTGTGTCGGCTCGCGGGCGGTGAGCAGCAGCGCCAGGAGCCAGGCGGCCGCGACGGCACCCGCCCCGAACCAGGCAAACCACACCCACGTTGCAACCTCGCTAGCCGAGAACAATGAGTGATGGCGCACGGACACTGCGACCGTCGCCACGGTGAACGTGAGCATGGCAATCGTGATCGGCATCGCATCGACCAGCGTGGCGCGTGCCGAGTATCGCCAACAGCACCAGGCGATGGCCAAGAAGGGGCCACTGTAGAACTGGGCCAGGCCGTTGCTGATCGGCCACGGCCAGGCATCGACCATGACTTCCCGGGCCACCAACAACAACACGCCGATCACCCCGTAGAACCCCGCCTGCACCTGCAGAACCCGCCGAGCGGCGATGGTCAGCGATGGGGCCAGGAGATGGTGGTCCCGTGCGCCCCCGAGTCCACAGGATCAAGGCCACGCCCAGTAGCGGATACACGACGTACGACCCGGTCCACACCCACACCGGTACCAGGTCGAAGTCGAATGCCTCCAGATTCAAGAGCGTGACGATGAGCAACAGGGTTGTGAAGATGATCACCGCCGGCGGCCCGGGTGTGATCTGGGACCGAAACCGGGCGACCGCAAGGCGATCCGGGCCTGCATCGGCCGGTACGCGAATGGTAGTTCGCTCCACGCCGCGGTTGCGTTGCTGACGTGGCTACTCGGCCACTCAGGGGTGTTGGGAGCTGACGCTCACTACCTCGCCGGTCATGTACGAGCTGTACTGCGAGGCGAGGAACACGATGACGTTGGCGATCTCCCATGGTTCGGCGGCGCGGCCGAACGCTTCTCGTGAGGTCAACTCGGCCAGCAGTTCGGGCGAGGTGACCTTGGCCAGGTTGGTGTGCATGGCCAGGCTTGGCGCCACGGCGTTGATCCGCACACCGCGTGGCGCGGCTTCGATCGCCGTACAGCGGGTGAAGGCCATCACCCCAGCCTTCGCTGCGGCGTAATGCGCTTGGCCGGCCTGCGCCCGCCAGCCGAGCACCGACGCGTTGTTGACGATGACGCCGGTGCCGCGCGGGTACATGTGCGCAAGCGCAGCTCTGGTGACCCGGAACGTGCCGGTGAGGGTGACATCGAGCACGAGTAACCACTGGGCGTCGGTCATCTCGTGCACCTCGGCGGTGCCACCGAGACCGGCGTTGTTGACAACGACATCGATCCCGCCGAGGGCCTCGGCCGCGCCATCGAACATCGCCTGCACGCTCGATTCATCGGTGACGTCGGCGACGATTCCGATGACACCCAACTCCTCGGCGGTCTCGCGGAGCCGCCGCTCGTGCTTGTCGGCGATCACCACCCGCGCGCCTTCGGCGAGACATCGCTGCGCGGTGGCCGAGCCGATGCCGCTGCCGGCCGCGGCGGTGACGAGCACGCCCGTGCCGAGAAGCAGTCCGCGGGCCGGGGGAGGGGTGGCGGGCGGGGTCGGGCGAGGGGTGGCGGGCGGGTTCGGGGGGATCATCGTCGTTGCCTTTCGAGCGGTGTGGCCATCAGCGCGCCAGCCCGAGGACGCGTTCGCCGATCACGTTACGTTGGATCTCGTTCGAGCCGCCGTAGATGGTGTCTGACCGCGAGAACAGGAACAGCTTCTGCTCCAACGACAGCTCGTAGTGGCCCGCCGCGCTCCGGTTGGCGGGCCCGATCAGGCCGGCTGGACCGAGCAGGTCGATCATCAGGTTGCCCAGGTTGCGGTGCCAGGTCCCCCAGAACAACTTGGAGATGCTGGCCTCGGGCCCTGGCACACCGGCCCCCATCGAGCGCAATGCGTTCCAACGCATGAGCTGCAACCCGGTGTGCGCGGCCACGAGCCGTTGACGCATTACCGGATCGCCCGCGAGGCCGGATCGGCGGGCGAGGTCGATGACGTGGCGCACCTCGCGCTCGAAACCGACCTGCTGGGCCAGGGTGGAGATGCCGCGCTCGAAGCCGAGCAGGGTCATCGCCACTCGCCATCCTTCACCTGGTGTGCCGACCACCATGTCCGCACCGGTGCGTGCCCCGGTGAAGAACGTCTCGTTGAACTCGCCTCCGCCGGTGAGCTGCACGATCGGACGGACCTCGACGCCGGGTTGGTCCATCGGCACCAGCAGCAAGCTGAGCCCGCCGTGACGCTGCGATCCCGCCTCGGTGCGCACGAGCACGAAGCACCAGTGGCTCACATGCGCTAGTGACGTCCACACCTTCTGGCCGTCGATCACCCACTGGTCGCCATCGAGGCGGGCGCGGGTCTGCACGTTGGCCAGGTCACTGCCGGCATCGGGTTCGCTGTAGCCCTGGCACCAGCGGTGCGTTCCGTCGAGGATGCCCGGCAAGAACCGGGTGCGCTGAGCGTCGGTGCCGAGCTCGATGAGCGTTGGCGCGAGCAGGTTCTCGCCCATGTGGTTGACCCGGGCGGGTGCTTCGGCGCGGCTGTACTCCTCGGCCCAGATGACCTGCTGGCCAACGGTTGCGCCCCGGCCACCGTGACGCTCCGGCCAGCCGAGACCGATCCAACCGGCCTCGCCGAGGACGCGTTCCCAGCGGACGCGCGTGCCGAATCCGACGTCTTCGTCGCCCGGTCCGCCGCGGCCGCGCAACTCGGCGAACTCGCCGACCACGTGGTTGGCAAGCCAGTGGTGAACGAGGGAACGGAACTGTTGGTCGGTGAGCTCGGCGAGGGCGGTGGTCAACGTGAGTCCCATTGTTTCTGACGGTCCGTCAGAAACTAGCATCGCCACGCATGGAGGCCATTGCGGGGATGAGCGACCGAATCGCGCTGGCCCAGGTGGCCGGCTACGCACACCGGGTCGAGGCGCTCGGCTACGACACCTTGCACGTCCCCGAAACCGTGCACGACGCGATGATGGTCTCGCTGCTCGCGCTGCAGGCAACCACTCGCCTGCGCGTGGCGAGCAGCGTGGTCCTCGCGTTCGTACGCAGCCCGATGCTCGTCGCCTACTCGGCGTGGGACCTTGCTGCGGTGAGCGACGGCCGATTCGAGCTCGGCCTCGGTTCGCAGATCCGCCAGAACATCGAGGGCCGCTACTCGATGCCATGGGCCGAACC
The DNA here is from genome assembly GCA_031419375.1 of Acidimicrobiaceae bacterium. Classification (GTDB taxonomy): domain Bacteria; phylum Actinomycetota; class Acidimicrobiia; order Acidimicrobiales; family Ilumatobacteraceae; genus VFMC01. Next base: position 12,449 of record JANOKQ010000888.1, on the reverse strand, counting down.
GGTCGGGCGGATGCGCGAGTACGTCGAATCGCTGCGCGCGATCTGGCACTCCTTCGCCACCGGCGAGCCGCTTCATTACGTCGGCGAGCACTACGCCTTCACCCGGCTGCAGCCGTTCTTCAACCCTGGCAACCACCAAGCCGGGGCACCGCCGATTCTGCTCGGGGGAGTGAACGAGCGGATCTGCGGGCTCGGCGGATCGCACGCCAACGCGTTCGTCACTCATCCGACCAACTCGAACCCGCGCTACCTGCGCAAGTTCTGCCTCCCTCGACTCGACGAGGCGGCTGCCGCAGCGGGCCGCCGGCGCCCGCGTGTGGTCACCGGCAGCATGTTCGTCACCGGTCGCACCGCCGTCGACGTCGCCGCGAGTCGCGAACACATCCGCGCCACCCTCGCGTTCTTGTACACCACACCCGCGTACCGGCGGACGCTCGAGCTGTTTGGATGGGCCGCACTCGGTGAGCGCTTGCAGCGGATGACCCGCGAAGGAGCGTGGGACCGGCTCGACACCTTGCTCACCGACGAGGTGTTGGACGCAATCGTTCCCCAGGGCGCGTGGGACGAGCTGCCGGCGGTGGTCGAGGGGTGGTTCGGCGGTTTGGTCGATGGGGTGATGCTGCCGGTACCGGCTGACCCGGTCAACGACGCCGAGTTCGCCGACGTCATTTCCGCCATACGGACCCTCGGATCTGACGGCGCGTCAGAGACCGCGTAGGCTCGCGGCGTGCATCTCGCCGAAACGCCGGATCAACAGGCGCTGCGTCAGCAACTGCGGGCGTACTACGCCGAGCTGCTGACACCACAGGTACGCGAGCTGCTTGGGACCCCCGGCGAGGGCAGCCCCGAGTTCCGCCGGATGGTCCGCCAACTCGGCGCCGATGGCTGGCTCGGCCTCAGCTGGCCGGTCGAGTACGGCGGTCAGGGTCGCCCGGCCACGGACCAGTTCATCATGTTCGACGAGATCCAGCGCGCCCACGCACCGTTCCCGTTCGTCACCGTCAACACCGTCGGGCCCGCCATCGCCGCCCACGGCACTGACGAACAGAAGGCGGCGTACCTGCCGGGCATCCTCGCCGGCGAGCTCAACTTCGCGATCGGCTACACCGAGCCAGAAGCCGGCACCGACCTGGCCAGCCTGCGCACCTCTGCCATCCGCGACGGCGACGAGTGGCTGATCAATGGCAACAAGGTGTTCACCTCGGGGGCCAACCAGGCCGACTACATCTGGCTTGCCTGCCGCACCGACCCTGACGCCCCCAAGCACAAGGGCATCAGCATCATCATCGTGCCCACATCGTCGCCGGGGTTCTCGTGGACGCCGATCGTCACCGTTGGCGACGTCCACACGACGGCCACCTACTTCACGGATGTGCGTGTGCCCGCTGGCAACGTGGTCGGCCAGGCGAACGCCGGTTGGAGACTGATCACGATGCAGCTCAACCATGAACGCGTTGGTCTCGCTGCGCTGTCGGGGCTCACCGAACGGCTGCTCGACGACGTGACGGAATGGGCCCGCGTCACGCCCGCATCCGCCGATGGCAGCACCACGCGGATGATCGACGTGCCGTGGGTGCAAATCGATCTGGCCCGTTGTCACGCGCTGTTGCAGGCGGTGCGATTGATGACCTGGAAACTGGTTCGGGCCGTGAGCGACAACACGCTCAACCCGGCGCAAGCATCGAGTGTGAAGGTGTTCGGCACCGAGCAAGTGGTCAACGTGTACCGCATCCTGCAAGGTGTGTTGGGACCGATGGCCAACATGCGCGCGGGCTCGCCCGGTGCCGTACTGCACGGTGAGCTCGAACGGGCGGCGCGAGCGGCGCAGATCAACACCTTTGGCGGCGGGGTCAACGAGATCCAGCGCGAACTGGTGGCAACCGCTGGGCTGGGTCTCACCCGCTCGCGCTGAGCGCTCCGACCGCCATCGCCATCAGGTTGGACACCCATGCCTCGTGGGTGACCGAAGGCGTGCGGCCCATGTCGATCTGGCGCGAACGCGAACCAAGCGCTTGCGAGACAAGCTCGAGGAATCGGGTGACGCGCTCGTGGCGCACGTTGGGGGGCAGATCTGTTGGCAGCAGCTCGGCGATGCCGACGAAGGCGCGCAACGCCTGTTCCGGCGTGCCCCCCTCCTCCCACCGGTCGAACAGGTCACCCAGCTGGCTGACGATCGACAGGAACTCCCGGCCCTCGGGCTCGTGCAGCAGTGACGCCTGCGGTAGCACCACTGCGGCCACCAGCCGCTCGAGCGTGGGTGGGTCCGACGACGCGTCGAGCATCAGCCGGCGCTCGTGTTCGATGCGCAAGTTGTGCGCGTCGATGATGGCTGTCAGCAGGCCGTCGCGCCCACCGAAGTGGTAGTGCAGCGCAGACGTGTTGCGTTGCCCGGCGGCTTCGACGACGGCCTTCAGCGAGGTGGCGTAGATACCGCTCTTGGCAAAGAGCCTGCGCCCGGCATCGACGAGGAGCTGTCGGGTCTCGGCTGCGTCACGGGGCATCAGATCCTCTGGATGATCGTCCCCGTCGCGACTGCGCCGCCGCAGCACATCGTGACGAGTGCGAACTCGGCGTCGCGCCGCTCCAACTCGTGCAGTGCGGTGGTGATCAGCCGGCTGCCGGTGGAACCAACCGGATGGCCGAGCGCGATCGATCCGCCGTTGACGTTGACCTTGTCGACGAGTTCCTCGTCGGACACGCCGTACACCTGAGCCCACGACAACACCACGGAGGCGAATGCCTCGTTGACCTCGACGATGTCGATATCGGACATGGTCATCCCGGTCATCGCGAACAGTTTTGCCGTGGCATCGACGGGGCCATCGAGGTGGTAATAGGGATCGGAACCGACGAGGCATTGCGCAACCAGACGGGCTCGCGGCCGCAGCCCCTCCGCCTTGGCCCGGTCCTCACTCATCCACAGCACCGCCGCCGCGCCGTCGCTGATCTGCGACGAGTTGCCGGCGGTGTGGATGCCGCCGGGCCTCACCGGCTTGAGCGCGGCGAGCTTGTCGGCGGTGGTGTCGCGCAAGCCTTGGTCGCGGGTGATGGTGATCGTGTCGCCGGCGGATGCGCTGCGGTCGGCGATGGCGACCTCGACGGGGATGATCTCACGCTCGAAGCGCCCCTCGTCGGTGGCCCGCATCGCTTTCTGTTGCGAGATCAGCCCGAGCATGTCGACACGGTCGCGGGTGATGCCGCGCCGCTCGGCGATGCGCTCGGCGGCACCGAACTGATCGGGCATGTCGATCGCGAAGTCGGCGGGCTTCGACGAACCGTTGATGAACGTGGTGTCGTCGATGCGGGGCACGTTGGCACCGAGCCAGACCTTGCTCATGTGCTCGACTCCGCAGGCCAGGCCGACGTCGATTGCCCCAACGCCGATCAGGTTGGCGATCATGTGGTTGGCCTGTTGCGACGATCCGCACTGGCAATCGATCGTGGTCGCCGCCACCTGGTACGGCAGCCCTGCCGACAACCACGCGGTGCGGGTGACGTTGCTGGCCTGCTCGCCGGCCTGGGTGACACAGCCGCCCACCACCTGTCCAACCTGTCCGGGGTCGACCCCGGCCCGGTTGAGCACGCCGACCTGGGCGTGCGACAGCAGGTGCGATGCGTGGACGTCGGCGAAGACGCCGTTGCGCCTGCCGACAGCCGTGCGGCCGGCTTCGACGATCACTGCAGTGTTCATGGTGTGCCTCCGAATTGGGATCGTCGCCACAGTAGATGGCGATGGGCAAGCGGACGTAGCTGCGAGCGCTTCCGTTCGACGGTGCTATTAGTGCATCAGGCATCTGGAGTTTTGTGATTGTTTCGTGATCCGCCACGTACGTCGTGGTGGCGGTCGCGTACGTTGCCAGGTGTGATCGAACAGCATCCGTTACCCGCTGCGGTCCGCTCGTTGGCGGAACGCGTCGGTGCCGCAACGGTGCTGAAGGTGATCCGCGCGTCCAGCAGTGCTGTTGCGCGTCCTGCTGTGGCGTGCGGTGAGATTCCTGTCGTGGTTTGCTCCAACGATCCGTGCATGCAGCTCGCCGAGCGCTTCCGGCTGGCACTGATCGATGAATCGATCGTTGATGCTCAGCCAGAGGTTCGCCGCACAGGCCTGCATCAGGCCGTGCAACACCTGCTGCCCGGCGGCTGGCTGGCCTTCGCCCCGATCCTGTCCGCCCAACCCGATTCTGTCAGGCCCGATTCTGTCAGGCCCGATTCTGGCAGACTGGAGCCGACCGGATTTGCCGCGTTGTGCGCCGAGTTCGAGATGACCCCGGATCGATCGCTGGCTCGCGACGGCCTGGCGGTTTTTCGGCGTGGCGAGCGAACAACGGTTCATGATCTGATGTTCGAGGCGCGCTCGACGATTGGTCGGGTTGAGGCGAGCGAGTTGCACCGGCTGCTCGACTCCGCTGATCCACCGTTGGTCATCGACACCCGGACGCACGTCGACCGCGCCCGGTCCGGTGTGATCGCCGGCTCGATCCACGTTCCGCGAACGGTGCTGGAGTGGCACCTCGACCCGATGAACGGTTACCGCCACCCGCAGGTGACCTCGTATGACCAAGCGATGGTGGTGGTGTGCAACGGCGGGTACAGCTCGTCGTTGGCCGCAGCAAGTCTGGCACGCCTGGGTTTCACCGCGATGGCCGATCTGATCGGTGGAATGCATGCGTGGCGAGCCAGCGGCTTGCCAACCGCATCGCCTGATCACTCGTTCCTCGACCTGTAACCGACCCGCGTCAGCACCGCCTCAGCACCGCGTCAACACGGCGTGCGTGAACCGTTGGATGGCACCCGAGGGTGTCGTGTGATCGGTCTCGAACGATTCGATGAGATTGAACGCGGGAGCAAAAACGTCGGCGATCGAGGCTTCGTCATGTTGGTGCACGACGAGACCACTGCATTGGGTTGGTCCGCCTCGCGCGAACGCCGAGAGCACGACGTGGCCACCGCGACCAACAGCGCGCGCCGCAGCGGCGGCGTACGCAGCACGATCGACAGCAGTCGTGAGGAAATGGAAGGTGGCGCGGTCGTGCCATGCGTCGATCGGTTCGGCGAAGGCCACCGTTCGGGCATCGCCTGTGAGCGTGACGAGCCCATCATGTTCACCAACTCGTGCGCGCAGCAGGGCCAGCGGAGTTGCCGAGATGTCGTTGGCGATCACACGGTGTCCGTCGACAAGGAGCTCGTCGATCAATGCAGATGTACCGGCGCCGATGACTGCGATGGTCTCTGAAGGCACCGTGACACGGCGCAACAGCGTGAGTCAAGGTTCGGTGCTGCGCTGGTACCAGCTCATCCGATCGGGCAGTGCCGTCTGCCAGACGGCATCCCAGTGCTCGACGTTGCCGACCATTCGATGACCATACGCCGAGAGTCGAGGGTGATCGATCGGACACCCGAAAACAATCACGAAACTCGGCGCAACAACGAGAGCGGTTGCCTGTCGAACTGGAAAGATGGCCCCATGCCGCGGATCGATCTGCTCGATGAAACCACGTCTCCGATCCTCGCCAGGCAGTACTTCGGCAGTGGCGATCCGGGCCCGATCGTCGCCGCGCTCGCCAACGTGCCCGAGCTACTGGCACCGACTATCGCCTTCGTCGGTGCAGCCCTCGGAGGAGGTGCCTCCTCCAACCGGCACAAGGAGTTCGCAATCCTGCGGACATCGGCACTGCTGGGTTGCCAGTACTGCATCAATTCCCATACTGCCGTTGCGGTCGATGCCGGCTTGAGCGCCGCCGAAGTACGCGCCCTGCGCGGTGAGGTGCCGGTGGAGGAAGCGTTCACCGACGTCGCCGAGCGGGCGCTGCTGCGTTGGATCGACGCGATGGCCGGGGCCAGCGGCGCAGTCCCCGACGACATCTGGGCGGCGGCACGCTCGTGGTGGCCTGATCACGTCCTCGTCGAGTTGAGCGTCACCATCGGTGCGACCATGTTCCTCAATCGGTTTGCGACAGGCTTCGAGCTGCCCACCTCGCCGAGCGTTCTCGCCCGACTCGACGCCGAAGGCCTGCGATGACCGACACCCTTCCAGCATTGGGTCCAGCATTGGGTCCAGCACCGGGACTGGCACTGGGGTCGATCGCCCTCGCCGTTGCCGAGGGCACGCTGCCGGGTCGGGTGTGGCTGTACACCAACTATCACTGCAACCTGGCCTGTTCGTATTGCCTCACTGAATCGTCGCCGCGTAGCGATCGCCGGCAACTCGAACCGGAGGTCATGACCGCCGTCGCCGCGCAGGCTGCGCAGCTCGGTTTCACCGGGCTCGGTGTGACCGGGGGTGAGCCGTTCCTGTTGCCGTGGTTGCCGGACACGATCGTCGAGATGGCCGAGCACCTCCCCGTCGTGGTGCTGACCAATGGCACCCTGTTCGGTGGCGAACGGATCGAACGTGGTGCCGCGTTGGCCCATCCCCACATCGCCGTGCAGATCTCGCTCGATTCGCACCTTCCCGACATCAACGACATGGCCAGAGGTGCCGACAACTTCGCCAAGGTCGTCGACGCCGTGCCGCGCCTGGTGGCACGGGGTGTGCGGGTGCGGATCGCCACCACTACCTCGGGACCGCTCGATGACTCGGCGCTCGATCCGCTGCGGGCGTTGGTCGCCGAACTCGGCGTAGCGGCCGATGATCACCTCGTTCGCCCGGTGGTCCGCCGAGGGCGTGCTGACGAGCGCGGATTTGGCCTCGCTGCCAGCGCGCGGGACATCCCGAGCGAGTTGACGATCACCGCAGACGGCGCGTTCTGGGGGAGCTTCGGGCCAACCGTGCGGGCCGGTCGACTCGACACCGATCTGTTGCTCACGCGAACGGTGCTGCCGCTGTCGGTCCCGGCACATGCATTGCTCGAGGCCCTTGGGGCGATGCCGCCAGGCCACGACGCGCGGCTCGGCATCCGTTGAGCGTGATTTCACCAGGCCCGGTCGGGCCCACTCAAGCACTCTCAACGGATCACAGCAACGATGGCGCGTGCGGTGTCGGCGAGCCGACCCTGATCACGGTGGTTGGCCGCCGCGACCACATCGTCGAAGATGTCGAGATCGCGGGCCATCGCCAGATGATGCACGTTTCGCTGGTGCGCGTGGAGGCGGGCGAGTTGCGCCATCCCAGTGTTCGAGCCGCTCATCTCGACGCCCTCGAACAAGCTGTATGTCGAGGGCATGCCGGGCCGACCCGCGTCGTGCAGTCCGATCGCCCAATAGCCGCCGTCGGTGGCGAGACCGATTGCATCACAGCCGCGCCGCAACGCGTCGAGGCCGGGCCCGAGCGAGCCGATCGCCCGGGGTGTGTCCATCCCGACGATGATCCCCGGGCCGAGATCGTCGAACGCATTGGCCAGCCGCTCGCCGAGCCCGTGTCCGCGCTGTTCCACCACGGCGTAGCCGGGCCGCGCCCATTCGGTTGGATCACCATCGAACAGCAGCACCCGGCGCACCGGGATGCTCGAGCGATGAGCGAGATCGTCGACGGCATCGAGGGTGTCGGCCAGAGCGGCAGCCGCCAGCTCCGCCGCCTGCGCGGGCGTGCACGGCGGGCACAATCGGGTCTTGACGAATCCGGGTCGTGGTTGTTTGGCGATGACGGTGAGGTGCATGGTGCTGGCCTGCTACCAGAACGATGCCCCGTCGTGGCGCAACAACTGGCCCATGTCGACCAGTGCCCTGGCCGTGCCGCGCACGGTACCGGTTACCTTCGAACGGCCGGCCCGTTCGCGGTAGGGGACAGGCAGACCGGCGATCGTCCATCCGGCCTGATGGGCGCGCAGCACCATCTCGAGGGGCCACCCCGAACGCCGATCACGCAGACCCAGTTCGACCAGCGCGTTCCGACGCGCCACCCGCATCGGACCCAGATCTCGCACGGGAATGTGGGTCCGCCGGCGAACCTCGGCGGCCAACACGCGGTTGGCAATGCGGGCGTGCGCCGGCCAGGTGCCGCGCGGCGCGATTCGTTCGCCGATCACCAGGTCGGCGTCGCCGCGTTCGAGCAGTTCCACCAACATCGGCAACGCAACCGGGTCGAGCGAGGCGTCGCAGTCCATGAAACACACCACGTCGTCGGTCGCAGCTTGCAGACCGGCCCAACACGCCGCGCCGAAACCGCGCACGGGCTCGTGGACCACCAGCGCGCCGGCCTGTTTCGCCAGCAGAGCCGTTGCATCGGTGGAGCCGTTGTCGACCACGATCGGCCGGTACCCGCGCGGGATTCGATCGAGCACCCAGCCGATCGCCGCAGCCTCATCGAGTGCTGGCAGGATCACGTCGGGCATGCGCGACCCGTCGGGTGTACCCGACAGCAAGGCTGCCCCCGGTGAGGGTGGTGGTGACCGGCGGAGCGGGGTTCATCGGCTCGCACGTCGTCGACGAGCTGCTCGGCGGTGGCCACGACGTGATCGTGGTCGACGATCTTGATCCCGGCGCGCACGATGGTGTCCCCGAGGGACTTGATCAACGCGCCCGCTATGTGTGGGCCGATGTGCGCGACGCGGCGATGTGGGCATTGGTGTTGCGCGGGGTGGACGCGGTGTGTCATCAGGCCTCCAAGGTCGGGCTCGGTGTCGACTTCGCCGATGTCGACGAGTATGTGTCGCGCAACGATCTCGGTACTGCGTGCCTGCTGCGCGGGCTGCACGACGCACGCTTCGAAGGCCCGCTCGTGTTGGCATCGAGCATGGTCGTCTACGGCGAGGGGCGGTACCGCTGCGGGCGACACGGCCTGGTTCGTCCCGGTCCACGGCGACCCGTCGATCTCGACGCTGGCCGCTTCGAGCCGCCCTGCCCGCACTGCGGCGAAGCACTGACCGCCGAGTCCGTCCCGGAGGATCATTGGCTTGATCCGCGCAACGTGTACGCAGCCACCAAGCTCGCCCAGGAGCACCTGTGCGCGGCGTACGCACGAGAGCATCCCGGCTGTGTCGTGACAGCCCTGCGGTACCACAACGTGTACGGCCCACGGATGCCGCGCAACACGCCCTACGCCGGCGTGGCGAGCATCTTTCGCAGCGCGTACGAGCGCGGCGACGCACCGCAGGTCCTCGAAGATGGTGGTCAGACACGTGACTTCATCCATGTCCGCGACATCGCTCATGCCAACGTGTTGGTGCTCACCCACGACGCTGACAACCGTGGGGCTGGCACCCGTGCCGGGGACGGGACCGGGGCGCGGGGCGCCTTCAACGTGTGTAGCGGTGATCCGCACACGGTGCTGGAAATGGCCCAGGCCCTTCGTCCGGATGGGGCGGACCGGCCACGTGTCGTCGGCGGATACCGCCTCGGCGACATCCGTCACGTGTTCGCCAACCCGGCACGGGCCGCCGAGGCGCTCGGGTTTCGCGCCACGGTGAGCTTCGCCGAGGGCATGCGCGAGTTCGCCTCGGCACCACTGCGCCGTTCGATCGCCCCGCGCCCGACGATGTGACCTCACCACTTCGACACCAGCGCCGCTTGGAGCACGACTGCGCCCGTGACCTGCGCGCCCACCGCCATCATCGCCAATCGCCGATTGGTCCGAGAGACCAGCATGCCGCCGGACAGCGCAAGCCATGGAAAGAACAGTAACCAGATCCGCTCCACCTCGGCGCGTGAGTACTGCGACACGTGAGCGGCCATGAGCGCGACCGCGCCGCCAACCACCAACACCGCGACGCGGTTCGGTGTTCGGCGGAGCTCGCACATCTTGATCATCCCGGCGAAGGTTGCTGGCCCAACTGCGATCAGTGATGCGGCGAGGTTGGCCAGCATGAAGTAGGCGAATGGGCGCAGCCGGGCGGTACCCGCCCAGTACTGGCGTTGCGTTTCGGCCGCACCGGCAAACCACCAGAATCCGTACGCCCAGAACAACGTGGTCACGGCACCACCGGCAACGATGGCTGCAGCCATTACGGCTGCCGCTGCTCGTGCCCCGCTCTCGTGCCGTCGCAACGCCACGACGCACGCGACGAGTGGCACCATCACGAACACGGCCCCGCCGTAGGTGAGCATCAAGAGGCCGCCGAGGAGCAGCCCGCCGAGCGCACCCCATGCGAGGGCAGCTCGCTGTGTCGCCCGCAGGCCGAGCGTGCACGCGGCAACACCGCACGATCCGACCGCCGTGTACACGGCATCGGCGGACGTAACCATCCACAGGGCATACGGGGCCACGACCAGAAGTGGAGCGCAGCGACGGACCCAGTCACTGCCGGCCACAGCCCAGACGGCCACGAGCGCAGCGACCGGTACCACGACGGTTCCGCCAATCGAGAGGGCAACCACCGGCCAGTGGCCGCGAAGGCCGATGGCATCGAGCATCTTCAACACGAGCACGAAGCCGGGCGGGTGGCCGCGTACGTGCACCGAGTACCTGTCGATGTCGGTGACGAAGCTCCGCAAAAACTCGCCGGCGGGAGGCGTGGTGGCAAGGTTGGCGAGGTACTCGGTGCGATGTACCGCACCGTGCAGCAAGCCGTCTCGACCATCGGTGAGTGCAAGCGATGTGGCAAATGCTCCGGCGGCCGTGCCGGTCAGCGGGAGGAGCCATCGCAGACGGCAGCGCCACCACCACTGCCGGGCCACACCAGCGATGACGACCGTTCCGATCATCGCCGCGCCAAGAAGTCCCCAGCCGAACCGCCACCGCCATCCGTCGAGTGGATCTCGACCGATCAACGGGGCCGCTCCCAGGTTGATCCTGGGCTCCGCGTCCTGCAACCGAATGCCCCAGATGACGCTGACGGTGATCAGTGCCAGCGCCCCGACCCACGGTGCCCAGATCCGCGGCGACCAGATCCGCGGCGGCCAGATCCGCGGTGGCCGGCGCATCACCCGGTTCCGGAACCGGCCTGGCGGCCGGCGCGGTGCAGCAGCGCGGTGGCTAACGCCAACCCGCCCCACATCGCCGCGTTCGAGGCGGTGCTCACCGCTTGCACCGCGAGCACGTCACCGTCGTCGCGGACGTAGTCGAACTTCTGGAGGGCGAAGATGACTGCGGCGAGCAGACCGAACCCGACGACCGCGGCGCGCGCCGCCCACTGGCGTTGTGTTCCGACCAGCACCAGCGCCCCGAGGGCGATCGTCAGGAGCGCCCACAGCGGATTGAACCACACGAACTTCATCTCCCAGCGGTGCACGAACTCGCCGTCTGCGCCGACAAATCCGGCGTCGCTGCCCAGCAATGCAACACGTTTGCCGGCGAACGACACCGACCTGGCAACGAACAACCCGAGTGCACCGGTCACCACCGCCGTCACCCCGACCACCCGGGTCGCTTGCCGCGCCGCAGCCCCATCTCGCCGCAGCACACCGTCGAGACCGAGGTGTTCGCCGGCATCCGAGGCATACACGAGGAGGTGGGCGACGAACATCAGCACGTACGACCACGACCACTCGTCGGCCTGGTCGTAGTACACCACCGACAGCAGGATCGGGATCGTCATCGTGGCACCCGCGAGTGCGACGATCTTGGTTCGGTAGCCGATCAGGAGCAGCGCCGCGAGTGCGGTCTCGACGATCAGCACGATCCACCCGAAGATCTGGAAGTTGGGCAGGATGACCTGTTCGGTTACCCAGGTGAACGGTCCGAACGGCGAATTCCGTGACACAGACGCCGAGTACTTGTAGAGACCCCCGCCCGAGTTCTCACCGAACGACGACGGCACCTTCCAATGCAGGTTCGCCAGCCACAGCAGACCCAATACGATGCGACCGACGCCGAGCACGTTGAAGCGGATGAGGTTGTCGATCGTGGTGGCCCGGCGCGACAGTGATGCGAACATTTGCTCAGCATGACACCGCTTCGCGGCGCACAACTGAAGTTTCGCGAATGTTTCGGAGGAATCGAGCATCGGCGGCGATGGCGCGAATTACGGTCCGGGGTCATGTCGTTGATGACTTCGGTGGTGCCGCAGCGCCGTGGCCACTCGTTCAGGTCCCGACGATGGACCCAACAGGTCGGCGATGTGGCGCTGTACGTCGTGATGTGGATGGTCTATGACCACACACGGGGCGCTGCTGATGGCCTCGGCCTGCCACTCCAGGTGGAGACGGCACGCAACATCGACCGGGCACTGTTCTTCGGTGCCGACCCGACGGTGTGGATGCAGCGAATGTTCTACTCCGCCGAACACGTCCGGTGGTACGACGTGGCCGCGACGATCGTCTACGACTCGCATTTTGTGGTCCCGGTCGTGGCGATCGGTGTGTTGTGGGTGTGGCGACGTCAGGACTGGGTTCGTTTCATGCGACGGTTTGCAACGTTGCTGGCAGGCGCATGCGTGATGTTCATCGTGTTGCCGACCGCACCACCGTGGATGGCCGGAGGTGGTGATGCCCGGGTGCGCCTCAAGGCACTGCCGCCGCTCGCCCGCCCGGCCGGACGAGGCTGGGACTACTTTGGCATCGACAGCGTTGGTCACCTGTGGGAGACAGGACGTGACCTCACCAACCGCACGGCCGCGCTGCCGTCGCTGCACGCC
>JANOKQ010000887.1:0-2656 GCA_031419375.1 Acidimicrobiaceae bacterium | reverse complement strand
GAGGTTGACCGCGGTGGTGGTCTTACCGACGCCGCCTTTGATGCTGTAGGTGGCGAGTACTTTCACTCGGCGATCCCGTCGAGCATCGCGTTGAAGGCGTGTCGGGTGGCGGGGTTGTCGTAGTCGGCGAAGCGTTCGGCGAACTCGGCGCGAGCTGCCAGGCGTTGCTGGTCGAGCCGTTCGGTGAGTTGACCGATGGCGACCATCGTGCCGGTCTCGTGGAACTCGCGCGGGAGGGCTCGCAGCATGCTGACGTGGACCTCGGCGTCCTGATGCTCGCCCAGGTTGTCCTGCAGCGCCTTGAGTCGCTTCACATACTGCTTGCGGACCCCCTCGGGGAGCAGGCTGCCGAAGCACTCCAGGAGGTATCGGAGCTTCTTGGCGTCCTTGCGGAGATCGTGGATCTGCTCTGCCGGCGTGTCGGGACCGATCAGCCGCCCGCGTTCGAGTAGCCGTTCGTGGGCTCGGCCGATGCGTTTGGCGACGAGCCGACCGAGCGGACGACCCGCTCGCGGCGGGAGGTCGTCGCTGCCGAGCGGTTGAGCAAGCCACGTCTGCCACGCGTCGATCAGGTCGGCTGCACGTTCGGAGCGAAGGGCGCGTTCGAGCTCGATGTGACCGTCGGTGCGGCGTCGTTCGAGGAGGTCCCGCACCGGTTCGAGCATTGGGGCCACCCCGGCGCCGAGGGGATCGGTGTAGCGCGACCACTCGAGCAGGTAGACGTCGAGATCCCGTGGCGTTCCGGTCAGGTCGGCCAGCCAGGCAAACCCGTCTCGTGCGGGGTCGACGATCGCGGCGGGCAGCACGGACTTGGCTTCGGCGAGGATCGTGCGGGTGCGCCGGACCGCGATCCGCAGGTCGTGTAGGAACTCCGGATCCGTCTGGTCGATGGTGCCCTGCCAGTTCGCACAGATCGCCGTCGCGAGGTTGGCCATTACCAGGCGGAACCCGTCGATCGCCGACATCTTCGGGTCCAGTGGGACGGTCGCGGCCGCTTTGAAGCCGGCAAGATCGACGCCCGCCGCCACCGCGCACTGCGTCAACGTGTCGGTGTCGCACCCCGTGACTCCAACCATGTGGAGTGCCTCGATGGTGCGGCGCGCCGACTTGCTGTACCCAGGGACCTCGTGGATCTCGATCGTCGCCTCGCGACGTTCGAGGTCAGGCCGACCGACGACTCGAACGTCTTCCTGCAGGTCAGCAATGGCCACGACCTTGCCGGCCGCGTCGCGCCACACACCACCGGTTCGGGCCGCGCTTACTCGAAGTTGCGGCAACAGCACGCGCGCTTCTGTCAAGGCTGCGATGCGGGCCCGGAACGGACCGGGGGGGAGATCGGCTGGGACACGGGGAACTGCGTCGACCGCAAGGTGAGCGGGGATGGTCCCCTCGCCGGCCAGCTCAAGCTCGATATGGTCGGACTCGTTTACTTGGCACCGCAAACCGGCGCGGTACAGGCGACCGTCGAAGGTGTCGAGCAGGGTCGTCGTCACGGCCTGCGACCGACCGAACGCGAATCCGAGCGCGGTGAGCGCCTCCACCACGCTGCTCTCGTGCGTTGAGAGATGGAAGGTGAACACGCGCATCGGTTCGAAGGTACCGGCGGATGGCACATACTGATTGCGTGACGATCGAGATCGAACGGAGGTTCATCCTGCCTGAGGCCGCGACTGCACCGCGGCTCGGCTCCGGGGTCCAGATCCGGCAGGGCTATCTCGCCGAGGAGGGAATCGTAGAGGTCCGTATCCGGATCACACCAGCGAATGCGACGCTCACCGTGAAGGCCGGGCAGGGGCTGTCGCGAACCGAGGTTGACGTCGCGATCTCAGTCGAGCAGGCAGACACCTTGTGGCCGTACACCGCCCAACGGCGGATTGACAAGACGCGCCACCGGGTGATGCTCGATGACCCGCTCCGGCATGTCGCCGAAGTCGACGTATATGCCGCAGAGCTCGCCGGATTGTGTGTGGTGGAGGTCGAGTTCGGTTCCGAGGCGGACGCGGCTGCGTTCATCCCGCCTGGCTGGTTCGGCCGGGAGCTCACCGGGGAACCCGGTTGGAGCAATGCGGCGCTCGCCCGGCATGGCCGACCCGACTGACCCGGTCGCCAAAAGTTCATCTGCGTGACGGTCATTGTTCATCGCACATGCCGCGACGGCGGTCGCTGAGACAATATGTCGAGGGTTGTGATCAAAGCTGCTGGTGGAGTGGTCTGGCGTGCGTCGGGCCGACATCACCACGAGGTGCTGGTCGTCCACCGACCGCACCGACAGGACTGGTCGCTGCCCAAAGGCAAACGGCACCGGCGCGAGACGGCTCTCGAGTGCGCGCTCCGGGAGGTGCGCGAGGAGACCGGGCTGCGATGCACGGCCGAGGAGGAGCTTCCCGAGGTGCGCTACACCGACCGTCAGGGACGTGCTCGACGGGTCCGCTACTGGAAGATGCAGGCTGTGCGCGGCGAGTTCCGACCCAACGACGAAGTCGACGAGATCCGATGGACACCGCTCGGCCGCGTGGGCGAACTGCTCACCTACGAGCATGATCTTGTTCTCGTCTCCGGTCTCCGCCTGATCCGTGCCGACGTCGCCTGACCGCGCCGACGGAACGGCGAGGTCAGGCTTTGTTCAACTCGCGTTCACGCGGGCTTCGTAGCCTGT
>JANOKQ010000886.1:0-2064 GCA_031419375.1 Acidimicrobiaceae bacterium | reverse complement strand
GTGTCTTCGTCGGCGAACCAGCGCATCACCGTCTCGTACGCCGAGCCGGCGCGAACGACGCTCGTCGAACTCGAAGCGCACGCCGCGAGCAGCGCTCCGCAGAGCACCAACCTGGCGATCCGTCGGGCCTCGGCGATCACCCGGCGACCATACCACCGGCGATTCCAGAGATTCTTGGCGCGACGTTGTGACGCACCTTGGCGGCCTCGCCGCCGGTGCCGGTGCCGGTGCCAGCTACGACGGTGCCGGCTACGACGGTGCCGACGACGACGGCGGCATGGTCCGGCTTCGTTCGAATCACGCGGCGTCGGCGTCATCAGCGCCTGTGCCGATCCCGACAACGCCGGCCCGAAGGTGGCCGTGTTGAGTGACCGCAACGGTGACGGGCGCAACGATCTGTGCTTCCAGTCCGGCTATCAGATGAAGGGCACCGCCGGGGACTTCGAGTTCCATGCCCGGTTGAACAACAACCCGGCGATGGTCGGGACCCAGTTCGTGACCTGGTGCTCCGACGGTGACCGCGACGGCTGCTCGGACGAGTGCAACAAGAGCAGCATCCGCATCGACTGGATCGCCGACGGTAAGGCCACCTTCAGCAGCGGCAACGGTGGCTGGGCCGGGTACGGCCGAGGAGCAAACCGACGCCTTGAGCGTTTCGGGGCTCCTCGCGTAGGCGTGGGGATGGGGTGATCCGCGGTTGGTGCCAGGGGTTCGGTCAAGGTTGCGGTTTCTTAGGACTGCAGCTGGAAGGAACCCTAGGCATGTTGGGCGGTATCGGAATGGTGGAGATGTTGTTGGGTTTGCCTGGCATGGTCGTGCTTGAGGTTGTCGAGGGCGACGACGAGTCGGTCGTCAGGGTCGAAACGACCGCGACGGTTGGGTGGTGTCCGGGGTGTGGTGTGCGTGCTCAGGCGCAGGATCGGGTCACGCGTTCGGTGCGTGATCTGTCGTGTTTCGGGCGGGCGGTCCGGTTGGATGTGTTGCGTCGCCGGTGGCGGTGCCGGGAGGCGTTGTGTGCGATCAAGACGTGGACCGAAGATGGTGAACAGCTCGACGCGACTGCGGTGTTGACTCATCGTGCGGGTGCCGAGGCGTGCCGTCAGGTCGGCCAGCAGGCCCGTCCGGTTGCGGTAGTGGCAGGCGAGTTCGGGGTGTGTCGGTGGACGGTCGTGAACGCGGTGATCGAGCATGGCACCCCGCTTGTTGATGACCCTGACCGTGTCGGTGTCGTGTCCAAGCTCGGTGTCGACGAGACCAGCTTTCAGGCTGCCCGGCCGGGTGTGGCGACCAAGTATGTGACCGGGCTCGTTGATCTGGACCGGCAGGCGATGATCGACATGACACCGGGTAACGCGGCTGGTGATCTGCGGCCTTGGTGCGCGAACTCTGATCCGGGGTGGCTGGCCAAGATCGAGGTGGTGGCGACGGATCTGGCCGAGTCGTATCGGGCCGGGCTGTCACCGCATCTCGATCACTGCGTGCGTGTCCCCGACCCGCTCCACGTCGTCAGGGTGGCGAACCGGTGTATGGACGGTGTGCGCCGCAGGGTGCAGAACCAACAGCTCGGCCACCGCGTCCACACGACCGATCCGTTGTTCAAGATCCGCAAGATCCTGCTGTCGGGCTGCGAGCGTGTCACCGAAGGCGGTTTCGATCGGATGCTGCTCGGCCTACGCGCCGGCGCACACTGCCCATACACCTGTTGGCCAAGGAATCGGTGAGGGACGAGTTCTTGACCGACGACCCCGTGGAGGCCGCGATGCTGCTCGACAAGACCATCGCCGGCTGCCTCACCGACCAGGTCGCCGAGATCCGATCGCTCGGCAACACCTTGAAACGGTGGCGCACCGAGATCCTTGCCCACCACGACACCGGTGCCTCGAACGGTCCGTCCGAGGGCCTGATTATCTGGAGCGGGCGCGGGTTCGAGAACTTCAGCGCTACAGGCTCCGTGTGCTACTCCGCGCCGGCAAACCGACCTGGCCGAACAGACCCACACCACCCATCCTCAGCTCAGAACCAGCCGTCCCACGCTCACGCGTAGAGCCCCTATTTCTCGGGACC
>JANOKQ010000885.1:0-2087 GCA_031419375.1 Acidimicrobiaceae bacterium | reverse complement strand
GTGATCATCGTCGATGCATCGATCGCCCCGTTGCTGGCACGGGTGCGCGACCAACTGACCACCGTCGAACACATCATCGTCACGGGTGCCGGCGACACCAGTGGGCTCGGCGCTGGCCTGCTCGACTACGACACGTTGATCGCGGCGGCCCCGGGCGGCTTCGTCTATCCCGATGTCGACGAACGTTCCGGTATGGCGATGTGTTACACGAGCGGCACCACGGGCAACCCCAAGGGCGTGATGTACAGCCATCGCAGTACGTACATGCACTCGCTCATGGTCACCTCCACCGCCAACATCGCCCTCTGCGAGCACGACACGATGCTGGTGATCGTGCCGATGTTCCATGCCAACGCGTGGGGCGTCCCGTACGCAGCATGGATGATCGGGGCCGACCTCGTGTTCCCGCAGCAGTTCCTCCAGGCGGCACCGCTCGCGAAGATCATCGCCGACACCAAACCCACGCTGACCGGCGCTGTCCCGACGGTCCTCAACGACTTGTTGAACAACGCGCCCGACACCGACATGTCATCGCTGCGGCTGGTGATGTGTGGAGGATCGGCCGTGCCGCGCGGGTTGATCGAAGGTTTCCGTGATCAGTTCGGGGTTTCGATCGTGCAGGGCTGGGGGATGACCGAGACCAGCCCGGTGTGCGCCATCGGGCACCCTCCCAAGGACCTGCAGGGACTCGATGAGGTGTCGTGGCGGGTGCGGACCGGGCGGATCATCCCTGGCGTCGAACTCCGTATCACCGATGACGCGGGCGAGGTGCTGGCGTGGGACGGCGAGGCGCTCGGCGAGATCGAGGTCCGCGGCTCATGGATCACCGCCTCGTACTACAACGTCGACGATCCGGAGAAGTTCCACGATGGCTGGCTGCGTACCGGTGACGTGGCCTCGGTCTCGGCCAACGGCTACGTGATGATCAGCGACCGTTCCAAGGACGTGATCAAGAGCGGCGGCGAATGGGTGTCGTCGGTTGATCTGGAAAACACACTGATGGGCCATCCCGATGTGCTCGAAGCGGCCGTGATCGGTGTGCCCGACCCGCGCTGGGACGAGCGTCCGATGGCCTGCGTGGTGCTTCGCCCCGATGCGACCGCGACGGCCGACGAGTTGCGCGCCTGGCTGGCGGAACGCACCGCCAAGTTCTGCTTGCCGGAGCGGTGGGCGTTCATCACCGAAGTGCCCAAGACCAGCGTCGGCAAGTTCGACAAGAAGGTGTTGCGCGCCCGTCATAGCGACGGTGAACTCGAGGTCGAAACGCTGTCGTGACAGCGGGTGGGCACTGATCGGGCGACCCCAGTTGGTAGGTTCGGCTGATGATTGAAGCGGATTTGGTGGTCATCGGAGCTGGCATCGTCGGGCTTGCTGCGGCGCGTTCGGCGTTGCTGGCCAACCCGTCGCTGAAGGTGGTGGTGATCGACAAGGAGGGCTCGATCGCCGGCCACCAGACCGGGCGCAACTCGGGCGTGATCCACGCCGGGGTGTACTACAAACCCGGTTCCGACAAGGCCCGGTTGTGCACGCTTGGCCGCGAACGGATGGTCGAGTTCTGCCGCGAGCGCGGTATCGATCACGAAGTGTGCGGCAAGCTCGTCGTTGCTGTCTCGGCCGACGAGCGGCCCCGGTTGCACGACCTGCACGAGCGCTGCCGTGGTAACGGCGTGGATGTCGAACTGATCGGCGCAGCGCGGATGCGCGAGATCGAACCGCACGTCGCCGGGATCGAGGCGTTGCACGTAAAGGTCACCGGCATCGCCGACTACCCCGGTGTGTGTCGGGCGTTCGTGGCAGACCTCGAAGCCGGTGGTGCCTCGCTGATGCTTGGCGCGGCGCTCGTCGGCGTCGCTAGCCGGGGCAACGAACTCATCCTGGACACCACCGCCGGTGAGATCCGCGCCGGTAGCGTCGTCAACTGCGCCGGGCTGCACGCCGACCGCGTTGCCCGCCTGTTCGGCGGCGAGGCCGCGGCCCGGGGGATGATGATCGTGCCGTTCCGTGGCGAATACTTCGAGCTTGCCCCGTCGCGCAGCCACCTCGTGAAGTCGCTGATCTATCCGGTGCCCGATCCGCAGTTCCCGTTC
>JANOKQ010000884.1:0-1615 GCA_031419375.1 Acidimicrobiaceae bacterium | reverse complement strand
CGGTGGACGACGTGCGCCGGCTCAGTCCGCAAGCCTGCGTCGCCGTTGACGGGTGGCTCGAACTCCACGCGTGGCGGCTCGTCTCCAGCGACGACATCGACCGCCCGACGCTTGCCGAGATCCCCGCCCTCCAACTCGCCGCCCTTGTCGCCTCTGGCAACTACGACAGCGCCGGCACACCGATACCCGATGCGGCGGCGATGAGGTCGCGAGTCCCGGCCGATCAACGTGCACTGTTCGACGAGTTGCTGGTCGAGGCTCGCTACGGCAATTCTCAACGCGAAGACATTCGCGGGATCTGCTGGAACTGGCCCGGCGGACTGCTTCGTCGGGCAGTGCTCGAAGCTGGCCGGCGCCTTGTTGCGTTCAACGCCCTGGTCGACGCGGAGCACGTTGTCGAGCTGAGCCCCGAGGAACTCTCTGCGATGCTTGCCGGGCACGCTGGACCGTCAGCCGAGCGGTGTGCCGAACGCGCCGCACTGAGGAACCGAATCGAGGCCATGCCACCTCCGCGGGTTCTTGGCGAGCCCGAAGCCCCGCCTCCCCTCGACGTGTTTCCGCGAGCAATGGCGCGCATGACTGCGGCGATGATGACCAACCTCATGGCCGACGCAACCCCGGCCCCGACGGAGGAGGACGGCCAGTTCCAACGGTCGGCGCACGGCCTCGGCATCGGTGGCCAGATCTACCGCGGCCGGGCCTGCATCGTGACCGGCGCAGCCGACAGTTTCGAAAAGCTCGAACCCGGTGACGTGCTCATCGCCGCATTCATCGGCCCGTCGATCAACTCCTTCCTTCCGCTGCTCGGCGCGCTCGTCGTCGAAGAGGGTGGCCCCCTCTGCCACGCAGCCATCGTGGCCCGCGAGTTCGGCCTCCCGGCGGTGATCGGCGCTCGGGGTGCGACGGTCAACATTGCCGAGGGCGCAATGGTCGAAGTCGACGCAAAGACCGGAATCGTCCGTTCCATCTAAAACCTCGAGCGGTCCGGCCAACGTCGACATCGCACAGGTTCCGGCCGGGGTCGCCGCCTGTCGAGAAAGCCACCGTTGCGGTGTGTTTGTCGACAACCTGTCGCTGCGGTGAGCGATGGTCATCTGGTTTCGGGTGCGGTCGGCTCGCGGCCGCGTCGGCATCGGGTTGCACCCGAGCGGGAACAACGGCGAGCCGTGCGGTGCGTTCAATGGTTTTCATTCGAATGTTGTAGTGAGGGTCTGCAGGTGCCGCGTGTGCCGCACGGCACACATCTAATGCTTGACCTGTTCGCCACCCCGTGCCTAACTTCGAGTCATCGCAAAGGGGGTCGCAGTGGCTGTGTCATGGAGCACGACAATTCATGGAGTCGTAGGTCATAGAACCAACAGCCGCTCTCGACGTCTGGCGAATACTTCTACGAAAAGTATCAAAGTTGACGCTCGACGTGGTGGCGGGCACCGTCAATGGTGGTCCACCGCGATCGTGGTCCTTGGCACCCTTGTTGCTGTGTGCGGAGTCACCGAGCCCGCTTCCGCAAGCGGGCCGCCCGTAGTGATGGTAAACGTTTGCGTGACTGGCGGGCAGGGGCAACTGTCGTGTCCGATCGGCGGCACCTGCGCTCCGGGCACGCCGAGTTTCCGGG
>JANOKQ010000883.1:0-2228 GCA_031419375.1 Acidimicrobiaceae bacterium | reverse complement strand
CCCACCTGCGTCACCGCCGCACCAATGACCGCAGCGTCGTCGCCGATCGCTTCGATTCGACCCGAGACTCCCACCGGACCCGCCACGACGCGGATGCCCATGCACGACATGGTCGTGTCCTCGTGCACCCTGCACAATGGTTGGTCCCGTCCTTGGATCCAGACCGCCCGACCAATTTGATAGATGCCGCTGAACAGATCGAAATTGACCACCGTGCCAGCGGCCGGCACGATCTGGTTGGTTCCCGTAGTCGAGTTGTAGCCAACCACCGTGGATCCGACAATGGCCCGAGCCACCAACCCTGGTGACCGCATCGCAACGACGGTGCCGTCAGCGAGGATCCGGCGGTTTCCGCTCAAGGCAACAGAGCCGTCGCCAAGGTGGCTGTAGACAAACCCGGCTGGGCCGATCTCGATTCGCCCATCGCTGTGGAGAATGATGACGTAGTTCCCATTGATCGCCCCGTCGCCGTTGAGATCCCGCCCGCTGGCGCGTTCCGACTGGCAGACCACGGCCACAGAAGCGCTCACCCGCGCGTGACACGACACGTCGTTCGGCCCCACCGAGGTATCGAACTGCGCCACCGCGGCGGCGTAGCCGCTCGAGGTATAGATCGTCTCGTCGACGCGATCCCCGTCACCGTTGTGGTCGTACACGCCGCTCTCGGCTCGCCTAGCGATCAGCAACGGCGGATCCCCGGTGCTGTCGCCACCCAACCACGACAGCGGGCTCAGATGATTGCCGAGGGGGCGGACGGCGCCATCGGGGGTCCGGATCGAGGTCGTCAATCCGACGCCGACGGTGTACCCGCTGATCAGGCCAACGCCGGGAGGCGCTCCGGCAATCTGTAACGGAGAACCCGGAAGTTTGGCGCTCGTGAGAATCCAATCGGATCTATCGGTGCCGAGCCCCGGCCCCGCCCCTGTCAACGGTGCCCCTGTCAACGGTGCCCTGGTCAACGGTGCCCCGGTCAACGGTGCCCCTGCCGACGGGCCCGCCGGAACGGCACCCGCAAGGACGACCGCCGTCGCCAACGCCACCCAGATCCGCCTGCTTCCCATCACGATCCTCCGCCGCTCGCCGTGAGCGCGAGACGCTAGCTGTCTCCGCCGTCCGGCACAAGGGGTGGTCGGGCCGCACTGTCAGCGTTGGCAGCGGGGGCAGAAGCAGGTGGAGCGGCCGGCCGTGACCACACGCACGATCGGCGAACGAGCGCAGCTGAGGCACCGCTGCCCGGCCCGGTCGTACACCCGGTGGGCGAGTTGGAACTGGCCGCCGTTGCCGTCGATGTCGACGTACTGGGTGTCGGCGAGTGTGGAGCCGCCCGCTTCGATTGCCTCGTTCAGCACCCGGTGGATCTCGGAGTGCAAGCGGGTGATCTCCTGACCGGTGAGCGAATCGGACCGTCGGTCGGGACGCAGCCGCGACGCGTGAAGGATCTCGTCGCAGTAGATGTTGCCAATCCCCGCGATCACATGCTGATCGAGCAGCAGTGCTTTCAGTTGCCGTGCCCTTCCGAGCACGATCGCCCGTAGGTGAGCCCGGGACATGCCATCGGTGATCGGGTCGACGCCGAGCCGGGCGAGGTCGGGGATCTCGACCGCCACGTGGAGCGGATCGAAAACAACCACTTCGCCGAAGGTGCGCGGGTCAACGAAACGCAGTTCCTCCGCCGGTTCGCCGGACAGCTGCGCAACGACGTGGGTGTGTGGTGGACGGGGCTCGTCAACGGAACTGATCAGCACCCGGCCGCTCATCCGCAGGTGGATCATTACCTCGTCGCCGGAATCGAGCTCCAGGAGCAGGTATTTGCCACGCCGTTTGGTACCGGTGATGGTCGTGCCACTGAGCCCATCGATCACCGCCTGTCGCGACGTGCGCCGCACGGTTCGTTCCCGGCCGACTTCGACGCGGCCGATCGTGCGTCCCACAAGGCGCACATCGAGTCCTCGCCGCACGGTCTCCACCTCCGGAAGCTCTGGCACAGCGGGGGAACGGCTCTCGGCTAGATCTCGGCCGACAGCAGCGTGTGCCCAGCTTCGGCGGCAATCTGTTCGGCGATCTTCTTCGAGCGTCCCTGTGCAACGCCGATCGAGCGGCCGCCGACCATCACGGTTGCGGTAAACGTCTTGGCATGATCGGGGCCGATCTCGCTGAGCACGTAGACCGGGGCGGCGTCGAACATGCGCGCCGTGAGCTCTTGCAGCAGCGTCTTGAAATCGAGCCGG
>JANOKQ010000882.1:0-1564 GCA_031419375.1 Acidimicrobiaceae bacterium | reverse complement strand
TGTCGAGAGCGTGCGCTTCTACACCGACGACGAACTCGTTGCCGCGGGCGTGAAGCGCGACGTGTTGCTGCAGCCGAACTACGTGCGTGCCGGATCGCCACTTGAGCAGATGGATTACTTCGACGCAGAGTTCTTCGGGTTCTCGCCGAAGGAAGCGGCGATCATGGATCCCCAGCACCGCCAGTTTCTGGAGACCTGCTGGGAGGCGCTCGAAGACGCCGCCCACGTACCCGAATCCTTCGACGGTGCCGTCGGGGTGTTCGCAGGTTGCGGGATGGGCAGCTACTTCTCGCTCAACTTGCTCACCAATGCCGAACTGGTCCGCAGCGTCGGGCTGTTCTTGTTGCGTCACACCGGTAACGACAAGGACTTCCTGAGCACCCGGGCGAGCTACCTGTTCGACCTGCACGGCCCGTCGGTCAACGTGCAGACCGCGTGTTCCACCTCGCTGGTCGCGACGCATCTCGCCTGCCAGCACCTGCTGTCGGGCGAATGCGACATGGCGCTGGCGGGAGGGGTGACGATCGAGATCCCTCACGGTCGCGGCTACCAGTTCGAAGAGGGCGAGATCCTGTCGCCGGACGGGCACTGCCACGCGTTCGACCACCGCTCGGCCGGCACCATCTTCGGTAGCGGCGCAGGTGTCGTCGTGCTGCGCCGGTTGCAGGATGCGCTCGATGACGGCGACCGGATCTACGCGATCATCAAGGGCACAGCGGTCAACAACGATGGCTCGCGCAAGGTCGGCTACCTCGCACCCTCGGTCGACGGGCAGGCGGCGTGCATCGCCGAGGCGCTCGCCGTCGCTGACGTCGATGCCGGCACCGTCAGCTACATCGAATGCCACGGCACGGGCACCGCGATGGGCGACCCGATCGAGGTCGCCGCGCTCACCCAGGCCTTCCGTGAAAGCACCGACCGCAGCGGGTTCTGCGGCATCGGCAGCGTCAAGACCAACATTGGTCATCTCGACACCGCAGCCGGTGTGGCCAGCTTGATGAAGGCGTCGCTTGCGCTCCAGCACGGGCAGTTGCCGCCGTCACTCAACTACGAATCGCCCAACCCCCGCATCGACTTCGACGACAGCCCGTTCTACGTGAACGACACGTTGCAAAAGTGGACGCCCGATTCCGGCGTACGTCGCGCCGGCGTGAACTCACTCGGTGTCGGCGGCACCAACGCGTTTGCCGTGCTCGAGGAACCTCCGGCGCGCACGAGCACCCCGAGCGTGCTGCCGTGGCAGTTGCTGTGCATCAGCGCGCGCAACCGCGCCGCACTCGACGACAACACCCGCAACCTTGCCGAGCACCTCCGCCAGCATCGTGAGCTCGACCTCGGCGACGTGTCGTGGACACTGCTGCAAGGCCGCCGCCACTTTACCGAACGGCGCGTGGTGGTGGCCCGCGACACCGACGAGGCGATCGCGTTGCTGGAGGGCACCGACGCGCGCCGGGTGTACACCCACACCGCATCCAGCGAGGCGCACAAGGTTGCGTTCCTGTTCCCGGGTGGGGGAGCGCAGTACCCGCGCATGGCCCACGATCTGTACGACACCGAGGCGGTG
>JANOKQ010000881.1:0-6558 GCA_031419375.1 Acidimicrobiaceae bacterium | reverse complement strand
GCGGCAACCCGAAGCCGACGTTTCCGGCCACGTCGAGATGCGGAAACAGCGCTCCCTCCTGGGGCACCACCCCGACCCGCCGTCGCTCCGGCGGAACCGAGGCGGTCGGTGAGGCAACGAGCGTGCCGCCAATGGTGACGGTGCCGGCATCAGGGGCGTCGAAGCCGGCGATGATCCGCAGCAGCGTTGTCTTGCCGCCGCCAGAGGGTCCGAGCACCGCGGTGACCGAACCGGGGCGCACGCTCAGGTCAACCCCATCGAGCACCACCTGAGACCCGAACCGCTTGGTCAGTCCGCGCACAACCAGCAACGCGTCCACGACACGTGACGCACCCGACTGGGGGACGGCAGGTGCCGGGACCGCCGCAGCGAGGCGTTGTTGGTTCACGGCGCGACCCCGACCGGGCTGTTTCGGCGGACGGTGATGATGGTCAGCGCGGCGGTGGGGATGGCGGCAAAGATCACCAGGGCGAGAGCATACGGGCCCGCGCTCGCGTAGTCGGAGATCGAGGTGTACTGCCACAGCCGTGTCGCCAACGTCTGCGTTTCGGTGGGCCGCAGGATCAGCGTGACCGGTAGCTCTTTCATCGTCGAGAGCAACACGAGCCCCGCGGCGGCGGCGATACCCGGTGCAGCAAGCGGCACCGTCACCCGCCACACCACCGCCCGCGGCGACGAACCGAGCGAGCGGGCCACCTCCTCGAGGCGGACCGGTGATTGCTCGATCGAAGCACGCACCGCTCCAACGGCGAGCGGCAAGAACAGCACCACGTAGCCGAGCACCAATAGCGGGGTCTCGAGGTAGATCGGCCGGAGGATGCGGACACCAATGAACACCAGCGAGATCGCGATCACGATGCCGGGCAGGGCATGGGTCACGTACGTTGCACCCTCGACGGCCTGTGCGGTACGACCGCGGTGGCGGGCGGCCAGCACGCCGACCGGCATCGCCAGCAGCACCGTGGCAACCGCGGCTGCGATCGCCAATGCCAGGGTGCTGCCGAGCGCGCCGAGCACGTCGCCGAATCCTGCGCTCGGCGACTCGAACGTGGCCACCCAGTACACGACGCGCCCGACCGGGAAGACGATCGCCGCCCCCAACACCGTGGCGATGAACAACCACGCCAACGGTGTCGCGCGCCCGAGCGCGACGGGCCGTCCGGCGCGGGCGTTGCCGGCGCCGATGCGCGCCGAGGCACGACCACGCGCCATCGCCTCCAGCACCACGAGCACGAGCGCAACCACGACCAGGGTGCTGGCCAAGATGGCCGCACGGCTGGGGTTGAAACCCGCCCGGTACGCGCCGTAAATCACCCAGGTGAACGCCTCGTACCGCATCGCCGCGACAGCACCGAAGTCACTCAGCACGTACAGCATGACGAGCAGCCCGCCGGCGCTGAGTGCCGGGCGGACCTGGCGCAGCGTCAGCCCGAGCGCGACCTGGGTACGGGTCCGCCCGAGTGAGCGGGCGACCTCCTCGTGCGCCGGGTCGAGGTGGCGCAGCGCGGCGACGCAGGGCAGGTACACGAACGGGTACGACATGCTGGTGAGCACGAGTGCCGCACCCCAGAACCCGGCGATCGATGGTCGCCACGACACCCACGCGAACGCCGCCAGGTACGACGGGATGGCGAGCGGCAGCGCCAGCACCACACGCAGCACACCTCGGCCGGGGAGGTCGCTGCGCACGACCAGCCATGCCGCCACGGCACCCACCGCCAAGCAGGCGATGGTGACCGTGAGGCTCAACGCCAAGCTGCGCAGCACAAGGTCGCGGGTGCGCTGCTGCCACACCTCGTCCCACACCTCGGCCGCACCACGCGACAGCGCCCGGTCGATCAGATACCAGATGGGTGCAATCGCCACGACTGCGGCAGCGAGCGCCGGGATGAGGATGAACAACGGCGGCAGGAACGTCGCCCGGTGACGGGCGCGGCTCCAGGCGTTCGGCTGAAAGTCGTCGACAAGGCCCTGATCGCCCAGTTGCGCAGCCCGGTCGGCGACATCAGTCATGCTGGTGGATCAGAGTGTGAGCAGGCCGACTTCGGACAGCAGCTCCTGCGTCGCCTCGAGCGAGGCGAGGTCGCCGAGGTCGATCTCAGGCGGCGACAGCGTATCGAGGGCCGGAACCCCCTCGGCTGTGGCAATGCCTGAGCGAAGCGGGAACTCGAAGGTCTGCTGGGCGAAGTACGTCTGCCCATCGACGCTGAGCAGATAGTCGACCAATGCCTGTGCCGCGGTCGGGTTGTCGGTGCTGGCGAGCACGCCCACTCCGGCCACGTTGACAAGCCCGCCCGGATCGCCCGCATCGACGTACTGGTTGGTCGCGACAACAGCGTCGGCCCCCTCGGCGGCGATCAGCTCGAACAGGTAGTAGTGATTGACGAGCCCGATTGCCACCTCGCCGGAGTTGACCGCGTCGCGGACCACGCTGTTCTTTTCGTAGGCGACCGGCTCCTGCGCAGCGAACGCTTCGAGCCAGGTGCGGGCACCGTCGTCGCCGCGGATCACGCGCAGACCGGTGACGAACGCCTGCCACGACGCGTTCGTCGGGGCGAAACCGATCTTGCCCTTCCACTGTGGGTCGAGCAGCTCGTCGATGGTGGTCGGCGGATCGGGAGCGAGGCCGGGGTTGACCACGAACACCCGTGCCCGACCGCTGGTACCAATCCACATCCCAGTGCTGGAGCGGTAGGCAGCGGGGACGACCGACAGGGTCGACTCCGGCAGCGGGGTGAACAACCTGGCGGCTTCGACGGCACCGAGGGCGCCCGCATCCTGGGAGAAGAACACGTCCGCCGGCGAGGCATCGCCTTCGGTGATCAGCTGGGCGGCGAGCTCGCCGCTATCGGCCTGGCGAAACTCGACGGTGATTCCGGTCGCCTCGCTGAACTGATCGAGCAGCGGCTTGACCAGTTTCTCGCTGCGACCGCTGTAGACCGTGATCGTCCCGGACGGCGCATCGCTGGTGCCCGGGCTGGTGACCGGGCCGGCGCCGACTCCGGCGCTGGTTGGCGCAGGTTTCGAGTTGGGCGTGTCGCTTCCGCATGCGGCGAGGGCGAGCGCACCGACTATCAGCGATGCGATTACCGCGCGGCAGTGGGGACGAAATGAGTGGTTCATGGCAGCCTTGAGGGGGGTTCGGGGGGAATGTCAGGTGAGCCTAACATCATCTCTCAAGCAAGGACAACTCCAGAATTCTCGCTCCAAAACTCGAAGATCTGGGCAGGATTTCCCTCGGAAACCGAGAGGAATCCTGCCCAGATCTTTCGGGCAGAGGGTCAGCGGGCGGCGACGATGGCGTTCCAGACGCGCTCGGCGGTGGTGGGCATGTCGATGTGGCGCACGCCGAGATGGCTGAGCGCGTCGATCACGGCCGATTGCACCGCCGGGGTGGAGCCGATGGTTCCGCTTTCGCCGATGCCCTTGGCCCCCAGGGGGTTGACGAACGTGGGCGTCTCCATGTGCACGACCTCGACGGAGGCCAGCTCGGCGGCCGAGATGAACCCGTAGTCGGCGAAGTTCGACGTGATCGGGTTGCCGTCGCTGTCGTAGCGGACCTCCTCGAGCAGCGCCTGCGCGGCGCCCTGGGCCACCCCTCCGTGAATCTGGCCTTCGAGCAGCATCGGGTTGAGCACGCGCCCGGCATCGTCACAGGCGATGTGGCGGAGATGCGTCACCTGGCCGGTCTCGGTGTCGACCTCGACGACTGCGACATGCGACCCGAACGGGAACGTTGCCCCGCTGACCGCGACGAACGCGGCATGCTGCAAGCCTTCCGGGAACTCGGAGTCCTGTTTTGCTGCGACAGCCAGCTCGGCCCAGGTCTTCGAGACCGCTGGTGTGCCGGTGACGTGGAAGCTGCCCGTGTCCTTGTCGAGGACCACGTCGGCGTCGTTGGCTTCGAGCAGCTTGGCGGCCAGCTTGCGGGCCTTTTCGACCAGTTCGCCGGCGGTGCCCCACACTGCGGCGCCACCCTGTTGCAACGAGCGCGACCCCATGGTGCCGCTGCCTTCGGGAACCAGATCGGTGTCGCCCCACACCACATCGATGCGGTCCATGGCGATACCGGTCTGCTCGTGGGCGAGCATGCTCCACGAGGTCATGTGGCCCTGACCGTGCGGGGAGGTGCCGGTGTACACCACGGCCCGTCCGTCGTCGAGCACCTCGACCCTGGCGTGCTCGCCGAAGGGCGGGATGCCACCGGTGATCTCCACGTACACGCTGACCCCGATGCCCAGTTGCTTGGCGTCGCCGCGGGCGCGGCGGGCAGCCTGCTCGGCCCGCAAATCGGCATAGCCGGCCACTTCGAGCGCCTTGTCGAGCGACTGCTCGTAGTCGCCGACGTCATAGGTCTGGCCGACCGCGGTGGTGTGCGAATCGCCGAACTTGGGGATCAGATTCTTGCGCCGAACCTCGGCTGCGTCCATCCCGATTTCGGCGGCGAACAGATCCATTGCCCGCTCCGCTGCCGCGGTTGCTTCCGGACGGCCAGCACCGCGGTAGGCGGTGGTGACCGCAGTGTTGGTGACCACACTGGTGGTGCGGCACTCGATGTTGGGGATCGCATATACGGCGCTGCACATCGGCCGGGTCATGAACGGGGCAAGGATGGCGCCCATCTCGACGAACGAACCGGCGTCTTGCAGTACGTGCATCTGGTAGTGCGTGACGGTGCCATCACGGCTACCGCCGATGGTGACGAATTGGATCTGGGCGCGCCCGTGACCCATCACCATCATGTTCTCGCTGCGGGTCTCTCTCCAGCGCAGCGGACGGCCGACCCGCGTGGACAGCACGCCGAGCAGCGCTTCCTCCGGATCGCACGAGATCTTCGCGCCGAAACCGCCGCCGACGTCGGGGGTGATCACACGCACCTTGTCGGCGTCGACGCCGTTGGTCTTGACGATCGACGCCTTCGCGCTCTGCGCCCCCTGGGTGCTGAGCCACTGGTGGAGCCGTCCGTCGACCCATGCCACTGCCGAGCCGCGCCCCTCCAGCGGGCACGGGGCGACGCGCTGGTTGACGAATCGCCCGGTCACGACCACCTCGCAGCCCTCGAAGAACGCCTCGCCGGTGTTTTCGGGCATGCCCAGCGCGGTGGTGTCGAACACGACGTTACTGCCGACACTGTCGTACAGCAGTGTGGCGCTGGTCATTGCTTCCTCGATGTCGATCAACGCCGGGAGCATGTCGTAGTCGACGATGACCGCTTCGACAGCGTCCTCACCCTGATCGGCGCGCTCGGTGATGATCGCCGCGATCGGTTCGCCGACGAAACGCACCTTCCCGATGGCCAGCAGGCCGCGGGCCACGGTCGGGTTGTAGTCGGAGGCCACGGGCTCGAGGCCGAGATCGGCGGCGGTGTACACAGCGATCACGCCGGGACAGGAGAGGGCCGCCGACACGTCGATCGAGGTGATGGTCCCGTGGGCTACCGAGGACCGGACGTAGGTGACGTGCGCTGCGCCGGCGAGCAGCGGCTCGTCGAACAGGTCTTCGACGTATTCGCCGCCCGTCGTGAGGAACTTCGGATCTTCCTTGCGAAGAACACGATTTCCGAGAATGCTTCCGGCCACTGAAACCCCCTGTGATGATGAACCCGTCGAACGACGAGGCGACACTAGGTCATGGCCTCGTCGGGGCACGTGGTCATGCTGGTTTGAGTGCGTCGGCGCGGCTATCGGTGGTGGTGATGTTCGCGCCCCGGGTATCTCTACAAGCTATATGCAATATGGGTTCTGCGGGTTGGTCCGGTGCGAACGGGTGTACGATTGGGGTATGTCGGCGGACTCGGACCACAGCTTCAACGACGACCGCGACGACCCGTGCGACGACCCGCGCGGTGGTCGGGTTGATTCGCCGGAGGAGTTCGTTGACGCCTTGGCTGCGCACGAACGCGAGGGTGCCCGGTTGGCACTCGATGCGGTCAGGATCGCGGCTGGCGGGTTGTGGGCTGGGGATGGGCATGTGTCGATGGGGGCGTGGTTGCGTGACCGGTGCCGGATGCGGTCCAGTGATGCCACACAGTTGTTGAGCGATGGCCGGTTCTTGGCGGCTAACACCATTGTTGCCGCCGCGGCGGTGACCGGGCGGTTGTCTGCCGGGCAGGTCCGTGCGCTTCGTGTCGTGGTCAAGCCGGCGACCGCGGGGTGGTTCAACGACCATCAAGAGATGCTGGTTGGCGGTGTGGAACAGATGAATGTTGCCGATGCCGAGAACACATGTCAGAAGTGGCGGGCGTACGCCGAAGCGGTTGCCGATATGCCCGAACCGGTCATCCCAGAACGGTCGTGGCGGTCGGCGCGTGCTGGTGATGGGACCGTGTTGGGCAGGTTCGTGTTCGACCCGGCCGCCGCGGTCGAGATGGAGCAGGCGTTGCAAACTGCGTCGAAGTTCAACGGTGCCGGCGATGCGCGTACGTCGGCGATGCGTGCTGCCGACGCGGCGATCGAGATCTTCGCGTTTTTCAATGCCAATCACGCCGGTGAGGGCACCCCCCGTCACCGCCCCGATGTCACGATCAACATCCACATCGAAGACCTCACCACCACCCAC
>JANOKQ010000880.1:0-1677 GCA_031419375.1 Acidimicrobiaceae bacterium | reverse complement strand
GCAGACCTCGCCGGCAACTTCGGTCATCAACTCGCCGACGCCCGCGAGGTGGACGGGTGGCGGACCGTAGGCGTGTGCGTCGGGGGTGAAGAACGGAGTCATCAACACGTGGGTGAAAAAGTCGCCCCGGAACGCCAGCGGCTCGCCGGTCTGCCACGTCGCCCAGATCGCTCGCATCGCCAGGATCATCTCGCGCATCCGCGCCGCCGGGTGCGACCACGGCATCGAGAATCGTTTGGTGATGTGCGGCTTGATCTGCGAACCGAGGCCGAGCACGAATCGCCCCTGCGAGTACTGGGCCATGTCGTAGGCGGCGTTGGCCAATGTCATCGGCGACCTGGCGAAGGCGATGGCGATGCCAGTTCCGATCGTGATCCGACGCGTCGCGTCGGCTGCGTGAAGCAGTTGCAGGAACGGCTCGTGTTTCGTCTCGCCGAGCCACAGGCCGTCGTAACCCGCCGCCTCGATCGCCGCAGCGTTCGCCTTGGTGTCGGTGATCGAGTGAGGCAGCGTTGAATCGACCAGGAACATACGGGCAGATCATAGAACTGATTGGCGCTGGTGGATCGAATAGCCTTCGACGATGACGTCCTACCGTGAGCTGCGCTACGAAGTCGACCAACGCGTGCTGACGATCACGATCGACCGTGAACCTCGACGCAACACCGTGACGTACGCGGTGCTCGATGAACTGCTCGACGCGTTCGCTCAGGCCCACGCCGATGACGATGTGCGGGCAATAGTTGTCACGGGTGCCGGTTCGTTCTTCTCGGCCGGGACGGACCTTTCGTCTGGGTCCGCACAGGGTGGCTACGACGTGAATGCCAGTGATTTCAAGCCGCTACGTGGAGGCAACCGCGATGTCGGCGGCGAGTTGGCACTGCAGATCTTCGCCTCGAACAAGCCGGTGATCGGCGCGATCAATGGAACGGCGGTCGGTATCGGGGTGACGATGATCCTGCCAATGGACATCCGGATCGGGGCCGAGGGAGCCAGGTTCGGCTTGCCGTTCACCCGGCGCGGCATCGTGCCCGAGTCATGTGCGACATGGTTCCTGCCGCGCCTTGTGGGGATCTCGAAGGCGGTCGACTGGAGCGTCACCGGCCGGATATTCGACGCAGCCGAAGCCCTCAGTGCCGGACTGATCAGCGAATTGCTTCCGTCAGCCGACGTGGTACCGCGGGCACAGCAGATCGCTGCTGAAATCGCGGTGTCGACAGCCCCGGTCGCTGTGGCCCTGACCCGCCAGATGATCTGGCGATCGTTGGGGGAACCGCATCCGATGAGCGCAAACCGCCTGGAGTCCCAGGCGCTACTCGACCTCGGAACATCGGCGGACGCTCGCGAGGGTGTCGCCGCGTTTCGCGAGAAGCGACCCGCGGCATTTACGGGCAGTCCGACGACCGATATGCCCGGCTTTCACCCGTGGTGGGTCGACGAAACCTTCTGAAGGGCCTGTCATTCCCGATCGAGCAGCGCAAACGTGTCGAGGTGGTCGGCTGCGGCGAGGCACCGGGCCAGGCTGGTCAATTGCACCTCGTCGGAATGGACGCCGCTCGGGGTGATCAACCACATCATCACGCCCCAGATCGGTTGCATTCGATATCGCTCCCACGCATGGACGAACGTTGGCGGCGTCACACCAAGTCGCCCCAGTTGGTCGAGGTAGTGACGGAG
>JANOKQ010000879.1:0-6302 GCA_031419375.1 Acidimicrobiaceae bacterium | reverse complement strand
GCTCGACAGCGTGCGTACAGATCCACTGCCCGCGGGCATCGGCGCACGGATCGAACGCCGCGGCGTCGAACGCGTACCGGTACACCTGCGTCGACCGCATCCGTTCGAGCCAGTCGAGTTCGATCGCGTGTAGGCGTGTCGCTTCGGTGACGAACGGGTCTCGGAACGCGGCCTGCTCGTCCCGGTTGCGCGGCCAGGCGGTGACGCGCGGGCACTCGCGGGGGAACCAGTGCAGCGGGGCGTGGTCCTCGTCGATCGCCCACACAGTCGGCGGGTGAGACGGGTTCGTGCGCGGCACGTGGGGACCGAACTCGTGGATCGTCGGGTCCTCACTGAAGTGAAACAACACCACTGCACGAGCTTCGCTCCGCGCGTTCTCGTCGTTGGCGCATCTCGTGGAAGTATTTTCGTCCGTGCTCCTCACGGTGCCGGGTTTCCTACAGCGGCCCGTCTGCGCGTCACGAGTTGTCAAGCGACTGACTTTGGTCGCACGCGCTACGTTGCTCTCCATGAGGCGGGCGTGGGTGGTTCGTGCTGGCGACAAGGCCACAGAGATCGAGGCGATGCGCGCGTCCGGCATGATCGGCGTGCGTTTCGAGTCGGTTGGCGACGTGCGGACGATGACCGCCAAGGAGATCGAGAGCGCGATCGCATCCACGGGTGAGTCGGGCGTGGATGCCCTGCGCTCACGACTGATGCGTTTCGTCAACGACGTTCGCGTCGGGGACCTCGTGGTGACACCGAACGTGTCCGGGCACGACCTATGGATCTCGATCGTGACCGGGGCGTACGAGTACGTCGACCAACCGACAGTTGCCGGTTACTCGCACACTCGCGCCGCGCAGTGGCGTGGGTGGATCGACCGTGATGCATCGTGGTTGCAGCACAAGCTCAAGTACCTCGACGTCCCCGGGGCGGTCGTGGAACTACGCGATGCGGATTGGTGGTTCGACCAGATCGACTCGCGCGACCTGCCCGCCGAGCGAGGTCCCCGTCGGTTCCGGCCGGCCCCGCCACCGCCGGCTGCGCGGGCCCGCCGGTCCTCTCCACCGACTACTCGTCCTACCCCCCCGAAGCCGCCAGAGCGCGTGCTGTGCGCCGGGCGATGCGGCTTCCAATGGAGCACCGCCATCCTGGTCGGCGGGCTCTGCCCTGACTGCCGCGGCGACTGACGTCTTCGCCGCTGGTGTCGCTTCGCCCGCTGCGAGCCGGGGCGAACCACGTTGCTATGGTCACGCTGATGGGAACCCTTGATCGTTATCCGCTGTTCCAACAGGGCTACCTCGTCAACGACTTGACGGCGTCGATCGAGCGTTGGGTCGAGTTGTTCAATGCCGGCCCGTTCATCGTCACTCCTCATCACAAGACCGATAAGTTCATGTACCGGGGCACCACTCAGGAAGCCGACGTGTCCTATGCGTTCGGGTACCTGGGCGATCAGATGATCCAGTTCATCCAGCAACACGATGACACGCCGTCGATCTATCGCGACATGTACGCGCGCGGCGAAGAGGGCTTCCATCACGTCGCGACCCTCGTGCACGACTTTCCTGCCGAACGTCAGCGATTGCTCGACATGGGTTACGAGTTGGCGTGCGAGCTGTATGCGAATGGCGTCGATGCCGCCTACTTCGACACGCGCTCCGCCACCGGAGGGTTCACCGAGATCCATGGCGACCCGCCGCGAATCCTCGGAGCGTTCGCCGGATGGCGTCGCGCTCACGAGTTGCGTCAGCCAGGCGGCCCATCGATCATCGACCGGCCGCCGACGACATAGCCACTCCCGGCCAGGCGCAGCGGGGTCGCAGTGGCGCGTGACTCCGGGTGCCTCGCGTGGTCATCGTCGTTCGATCACCGCTCACGAGATTCAGACGACGTCACTCGGCAACCGCCGCCCGACGCGGAGCGAGCATCGAGTCGGCCATCGCGGCCGTGGCCCTCGGTGTTCAATGAGCGATCGCACGTAGCTTCCGGTGGCCGCCTGTGGCCGCCTGGCAGAAATCCTGCGGTTGGCAACAGAGCGAAGGATCCCCGGGCCTATTGGACACTGCGAGTCGGCTGACCCACTCCGAGCCAACTTCAGCGGCACGGGCACCGCAGGCCCGGATCTTTCGGGGACTATTGCTACGCCCTCCAGCTGGACACCGTAGTAAAACTCGGCGAAAGCGCCGCAGCAAGGGTGGTCACGCGCTGAACGGCGACGCAGACCTCGAGTCGAGCATCGAGGCGGCCATCGCCGCAGTGGCCTTCGAACTTGCGCCCCTGCACGACGAGTTGCTGGAGGACCTCGCGAACGCCGGCATCCCGTCGACGCGAGTTCGGTTGGTGACCTCAACAACCGAGTTGCTCGCTGCGATCCTGCCCGCTGCTTGGGATGATGGCGCTCTGCGGGGAGCCTGGGCATCCCTCGTGACAGATGGTGGCTTCACCGACCTTCTTGAGGACTGGTTTGAGATTCACGGTGGGCTGCGATTCTCAACGACCCCGCCAATGTTCCCGCGATGTATGTGGGAATCAGATGTTGAGCGGATCGAGTCCGTCACATCGACAACGATTCGTAGCGCGGTCGCCGATGGTGATGGCTGGTTTCGGATCAGCGCGACCCTGCAGGCGCAAGCTCATCCAGGGGCGATGATCTGGAGCCGTTCCTGGAGCTACTTCCGCGTGCCTGACTCGGACTTCGAGCTGTGGAGCGAGTTCGGCCCCCACCAGGAGTACCTACGCGCAACGCAGGCGAGCGATGTCGCGGTTGAGGTTACTGCTCGGTTCCTCCCTCCGAGCCAACTCACCGAGCTTCAACCGCTCAGCGCCGTGACAGTGGATGATGTCGTCCCCGTCCATGTGCCCGACGAGTGGCCGCTCGTTCGACTGCTCGAGTTTCTTCGTGACGAAATCGCGGATCTCGCGCAACTCGCCGCTGACGAACCAGACATCGTCAACGATGTAGTCCGTTCGGCTGATTGCCAGGAGTCGATTCGATCGGTCCTCGTTGCGTTCGAGGCGGTGGCCGACGAGACGCCAGGCCGGTACACGACTCTTGCGCCGGACAACCTTGCGACCGGCCTCGAAGATGTCGCAGGCCTGCGCGCCTTTGCCGATGATCTTGTGCGGCTCGTGCTAGTTATGGGCGGCGGGTCAGGACCATGGTCGTAGCGCCGTCTCGCACCGCTAGAGAGGGTCGTAACCAGGTACCGACTCTGGCTCGCAGTCGAGGTAGACCTTGGCTTCGGGTGAGCCGTTGAGTTTGCCGTGTGACCAGCGCACCTCGACGTGTCCGAAGATCGTGGAAGTCGTGCCGGCTGAATCCGTGATGTGGAAGGTCCAATCCACTGACGGTTGTCCGCGGTGTCCTGGTGCAATCGTGAGGGAGACGATCTGGTAGTTCTGGGCGAAGTCCCACGGCGTACCGACTCGGTACCGCATCTCGGTGCGGTCGTGTCGGGCCCCGAGCACGTAGTACGGGGCGGCTTGCATCCGTAGCAGTCGCCAGAGCAGTTCTTGGCGCGCCCGGGGTGTTGTGACGCTGGCACGCCAGCGGGCGGCGGTTCTTTCAGACGCGTCGGCGACGAAGCCGGTGTAGTCGCTGGACGTGGTGTCGAGAGGCTTTGCCTCGAGATAGGCGTCCACGATGACGCGCTCGGCTGTGCTGGCGGTGGTGGGTGTGGCGTCGCGCGGTAGGCCGGCGGCCGCGAATACTGTATGCCAGACGGCGCGGAAGGCTTCGGGGCACACAGTCTCGAACCAGTTGGATCGCTGGATCGGGCCAGCTGCGGCGAGACCGTGCTCAAAAAGCGGAGTGGGGCCCGAGTTGTGCAGGATCCGCGAGCCGTACTTGCAGGAGATTAGATAGACGTGGTCGACGCGGAGGTCTGCTGGGATGGTTTCGATGCTCTTGCTTGCCGGTTTGTGGTGTCCTTTCCACTCCAAGGTCCACGGCGGACGGCCGCGAAGCCCGAGCGGTGACCGGGCGAACGCGGCACCATTCGACCACGCAATCTTGAAGTCACGGTTGTATTGCCCGCTCGCATTGGCCTCCTCGAGGCGATCGAATGTCGCGTCGGTGACGTGTGAGATGTGTCGTGGTCGGACCTCAAGCGCGCGAGCGAGGTCTTGATAGCCGA
This sequence comes from Acidimicrobiaceae bacterium, assembly GCA_031419375.1. Taxonomy (GTDB): domain Bacteria; phylum Actinomycetota; class Acidimicrobiia; order Acidimicrobiales; family Ilumatobacteraceae; genus VFMC01. The sequence continues at coordinate 2,181 of JANOKQ010000879.1, read as the reverse complement.
GCATCGCGAGACCGGTCGTGATCTCAGTGATCTCGGTCCTCAGGCTCGGCATCGGTTAGCGCTACTGCTCGCGGAACAGTGGCGTCGTTTGGATTCGAGGTCCGAACTCGTCGTCGGAGTAGTCGCGGGCCTCGTGGATTTCGAGACCGAACGGAAAAATGTCGACCTCCTCACCGGTCGCTGTCATCCATCCGATGACAGCGTCTGCCCAGCGTTCCTCGAGCAACGCCTCTCGGATGGGGTCAGCCTGAGCGGTTTCGATCGGTACCCATTCGGCGATCCATCTGAGCGCGATCACCTTGTTCAGGGTGTCCTGTGAATCTGCCAGCAGAGGTTGATCGGGATCGCTACGCCGCACGGCGTACGCGCCGATGGTCTTGAGGACCATCACTGCGCGCTGTCTGCGATTTCTACGGCGGACCAGAATCCGGGAAGCGGTGCTGGGTCCGGGTCCTCGGCGTACTGGCGGAGTCTCGTCATGCCGACTGGGTCGTACATTTCGATGACGTCGAAGATGCACCTAGGACCGATCGCTCGGAGGGCACGATCACCTGGCGAACCAGTTTTGGGGAGGTTTGAAGTGAGGACTAGTACCTTGTCGTCCTTGCGGTCCTGCCCGTCGTTCATCGCGCTGAGGACGTGGAGTCGTCCGAGCATCTTCCATACGGTGTCGGTGCGCTGCAGCCCCGGGCGGCTGGTGGTGAACGCTCCGGACACATCTACCCACCATTGACGCTCGCCCGTGGGGCTGGTGATCTGAAAGTTGAACTCGATGATTCCGGAGTGATGCTTGGCTCTATCGTCGATCGCCAAGAAGCCAGCGTCGGTGAGGATCCGCCGAGCGATGTCCTGGGCCTTCTTCCCTTCACGAACGGCGCGTGCCTGGAAGTGCTCCTGCCGGTCCTCGGAGGTCAGCTTCGGGATCTCCTCGAGTTCGAGCTCGAACGAGCCTTGAGCCATGGCGTCGTTAAGGGCCACTAGGTTCTTGGTTCGCCTAAGCTCGGCGTCGAGGCGGCTTGAGGCCAGCTCGATGTAGGAAGGATCAAGGTCGTATCCGACACCGATCCGACCAGTCCTGGCGGCAGCAACCACTGTTGTGCCCGAACCCACGAATGGGTCAAGCACGATGTCGTCTTTGTATGTGTACAGGTCGATGAGTCGTCGCGGAAGCTCGACCGGGAACGGGGCCGGGTGGCCAATCCGGGTGGCGGACTCGGAGTCGATGCGCCACACGTCACGCGTGACGTCGACGAATTCATCGTTCGCCAGCGTCGATTCGTAGGGCAAGCCAAGCCGCTTGCGGTCCTTCACCGCAATCGCTCGCGAGAATCTGCCCTTTGAGGCGATGATGACGCGCTCAGTCATGTCGCGTAGTACTGGGTTTGACGCCTTGGCGAACGATCCCCAAGCGCATGACCCCGCGGAGGTCGCCGCCTTTTCCCAGATCACTTCACCGCGCAACAAGAGTCCCAGGCGGTCCTGGAGGATGCCGATGACATCGGCACTAAGGCTGCGATAGGGCTTCCGCCCCAGGTTGGCGACGTTGACGGCGATTCGCCCACCCGGCTCGAGCACCCGCACGCACTCAGCGAAGACGTCGTGCAGCATCTCAAGGAACTCGAAGTAGGTCTCCGGAACCTTCGAGCCGCTGTCGAGTTCACCCGTCACTGCGAGCTCGTACTCTTTGCCGACGAAGTACGGAGGTGAGGTCACTACGAGGGCCACGCTGTTGTCAGGGAGCGCAGTCATTGCCGATGAGGATCCGGTGAACAAGTGTCCCTTGCCGAGCAGGTCGAGCAGTTGTACGGGCCGATTCACACCTTCGTCCTCGGACAACACAGGTGGCATGAATCGTGAGTAAAACGCAGCGGCGTCGTGCCCTTCGCGTCGTCCGACCCCGAAGGCCGAGGTCTGGGTTCGGGGCTCGCGTGGTTCCATGGCGGCAGCGTAATGGCCGCCTGTGACAGAGATTGGTCTACGTGCGTTGATGGAGACCTGTGCGCCTCGGGTGTGTCGTGGCGCTTGCACGCATGATCGAGTGATGTCTGGCACCCAACCCGTCGGACAGAGAGACACTCGCTTGGTCGTAACGCCCTACTCTTGGCCTCCTCCGCCGCAGCGCTGGGCTCCGCGCCGATGACTCGACGCACTGGGCCTCATTCGTCGCCGACGCCGGCGGCG
>JANOKQ010000878.1:0-3548 GCA_031419375.1 Acidimicrobiaceae bacterium | reverse complement strand
ACAGGTTGATCTCCACCGCGACCACCTCGGGCGGGGCATCGCACAGCAGCCGCGCGGCGCGGCGGTAATCGTCGACCGACCGGCCCCAGATGCTGGCCACCACCGTGGCGCCGGTGGCGATCAGGTCGGGAAGTTCGTGGTTCAGCCAGCGGGTCAGTCCAGGCCCCTGCAGCCCGACGGCATTGATCATCCCCACCCCAGCGGGATGCAGCCGGGGCGACGGGTTCCCCGCCCACTCGTATGCAGCGATCGACTTCGTGACCACCGCCCCCAGTGCCGACAGATCGAGGTATGCGGCCAGCTCCCGCCCGTACCCGGCGGTGCCAGATGCCAGCATCACCGGGCTCGAAAGCTCCACCGACCCCACCCGAACCCGACTGTCCACGCCTCTCACCGGCTCCGCCCCAAGATCTGGGCGGGATTCCTCCCGGAAACCGAGAAGAATCCTGCCCAGATCTTTGGGTGACGGGCGTTCATCGGCGGTGGAACTCTTGCAGGGAGCGCACGGTGAGCTGGTCGCCGGCCTGCTCGGCCATGCCCTGCACGGCGGCGAGCGCTGCCGCAACCGTGGTGACCGAGCTGACCTGGTGGCTGGTGGCTGCCTTGCGAATCTGCTCGCCGTCGCTGCGGCCGCCACGGCCTTGGGGGGTGTTGACCACGAAGCTGATCTTGCCATCGGCGATCAGATCGACCGCGGTTAGCGCGGCGCCCTCGCTGACCTTGCCGACCACCAGATCGACCGGCTGACCGAACCGGGCCAGGTAGGCGGCGGTCCCTTCGGTGGCAGCGATACCGAGGCCGAGCTCACGCAGTCGGGTCGCCACGACAAGACCGGCGGGCTTGTCGCCGTCGGCGAGGGACAAGAACACGGTGCCACCCGACGGCAACAGCGTGCCGGCCGCGAGCTCGGCTTTGAAGAACGCCTTGCCGAAGGTGACGTCGATTCCCATCACCTCGCCGGTGGAGCGCATCTCCGGGCCGAGCGCAGTGTCCACTTCGGGGAACCGGCTGAACGGCAGCACCGCCTCCTTGACCGCAACGTGCCCATGATCCGACGGCGGGATCAGCAGACCTTCCGCACGCAGCTCGGCCAACGTCGCCCCGAGCATCACCCGTGTGGCCACCTTGGCCAGCGGCACACCCGTCGCCTTGGCCACGAACGGCACGGTGCGACTGGCGCGCGGGTTGGCCTCGATCACGTACACCGTGGTCCCAGACACTGCGTACTGCACGTTGATCAGGCCACGCACGTCGAGCGCCGCGGCGATCGAGCGGGTGTACGCCTCGATCACTTCTACCACCCACCTCGGCAGGGTCTGCGGGGGGATCGCGCATGCGGAATCGCCGGAGTGCACACCGGCTTCCTCGACGTGTTCCATCACGCCGCCGATGAGCACCTCACCGCTGTGGTCACGGATCGCGTCGACATCGACCTCGATCGAATCCTCCAGGAACCGGTCGACCAGCACCGGCCGTTCGGCCGACAGCCCACCCTCGATGCCGAGGCTGCCGAAGCCGGCGAGCTCGGCCATCGCCCGGCCAAGGTGGTTGCGGTCGTGGACGATCTGCATCGCCCGCCCGCCGAGCACGTAACTCGGCCGGACCAGCACCGGGAACCCGACCCGGTCGACGATCTGCAGCGCCTGCTCAAGGTCGGTCGCCGTGCCGCCGGGAGGCTGCGGGATGCACAGTTCGTCGCACAGCACGTTCCACTTTTCGCGATCTTCGGCGAGGTCGATCGAGGCCGGCGAGGTGCCGGCGATGATCTCGGCAGGCAACAGACCGGCGAGCTTCAGCGGGGTCTGGCCGCCGAGCGACACGATCACCTTCGGGGCCACTCCTCCGCTCGCCGCGGTCTCGGCGGCGATCACGTTGAGGACGTCTTCACGGGTGAGCGGCTCGAAGTACAACCGGTCGCTGGTGTCGTAGTCGGTGCTCACGGTCTCGGGGTTGCAGTTGACCATCACCGTCTCGAAACCCGCATCGCGCAAAGCGAACGAGGCATGCACACAGCAGTAGTCGAACTCGATGCCCTGCCCGATCCGGTTCGGACCGCTGCCGAGGATGACCACCCGCGGGCGGACGCTCGGACGCACCTCACTGTCGTCTTCGTAGGTGCTGTAGTGGTACGGCGTCTCGGCCGCGAACTCGGCCGCACAGGTGTCGACCGTCTTGAACGTTGGCATCACCCCGGCTGATTCGCGAGCGGCGCGCACCACAAGCTCGTCGACGACCCACAAGTACCCGAGCTGGGCATCGCTGAAGCCGAGGCGCTTGGCCCGTTTCCACGACCGCGCGGTCATCGCCGCGAAGCCGACCTCCGCGAGCACAGCGCGCTCCTCGGTGATCAGGCTCATCTGGTCGAGGAACCACGGATCGATCCGGGTCGCGTCGTGCACCGCTTCGATCGACACGCCGCGCCGCAGGAGCTCACCCACCTGCTGGATGCGGTCCGGGGTGGCGATGGCCGCGGTGGCGAGCAGGTCGTCGTCGCTCACCCCGTCGAGCTGGCATTCGGCGGGGTCGCAGCCGAGGCCGAGGCGGCCCTGCTCCAACGAGCGCAGGCCTTTCTGCAAGCTCTCCGGGAACGTCCGCCCGATCGACATCGCCTCGCCCACCGACTGCATCTGCGTGCCGAGGATGCCAGTTGTGCCGGGCAGCTTCTCGAACGCCCACCGCGGGATCTTGGTGACCACGTAGTCGATGCTCGGCTCGAAGCTGGCCGGGGTCATCTTGGTGATGTCGTTGGGGATCTCGTCGAGGGTGTAGCCGACGGCGAGCTTGGCGGCGATCTTGGCGATCGGGAACCCGGTGGCCTTCGACGCCAGCGCCGACGAACGCGACACGCGCGGGTTCATCTCGATCACGACCTGCTCGCCCGTGTCGGGGTTCACGGCGAACTGCACGTTGCTGCCGCCGGTCTCGACGCCGACCCGGCGGATGCAGGCGAACGCGGCGTCGCGCATCTGCTGGTACTCGACGTCACTGAGGGTTTGTGCCGGGGCGACGGTGATCGAGTCTCCGGTGTGCACGCCCATCGGGTCGAGGTTCTCGATCGAGCAGATGATCACGCAGTTGTCGGCGCAGTCGCGCATCACTTCGAGCTCGTACTCCTTCCACCCGGCGATGCTCTTCTCGATCAGGATCTCACCGATCGGGCTGGCGGCAATGCCTTTCGCAGCAAGGGTTTCGAACTGCTCGGGTGTGGACGCGATGCCCGTGCCATGGCCACCGAGGATGTACGCCGGGCGGATGATCGCCGGCAGCCCGATGGCGTCGATCACCGCGCGGGCGTCGTCGATGTTGTGGGCGATCCCGCTCTCGGGGACGTTCAGGCCGATCTCGATCATCGCCTGCTTGAACTTGCCGCGGTCCTCGGCCGTCGCGATCGCCTCGGCGTTGGCGCCGATCATCTCCGGCGTGCCGGGCACCCCGATGATGCCCCGCTCGAACAGCGCCATCGCCGTGTTCAGCCCGGTCTGGCCGCCCATCGTGGGCAGTACTGCGTCGGGCCGTTCCCGCTCGATGATCTTGGCGACCACCTCCCA
>JANOKQ010000877.1:0-2841 GCA_031419375.1 Acidimicrobiaceae bacterium | reverse complement strand
CGGTCAGCTGCGGCACAAGCGCTGATGGATCGAACGATGACGAGCTGACGGTGGTGAACTCAAGCATGGTGGGAGATGGTACTCACGCGCCGCCGCGATGGGAGCGGCAGACGCAAGGTTTTCACAAGGTCGCCTCGAGGGGTCGCCTCGGGATTGGGTCGGCGGATCAGCCGTTGAGGACCAGATCGTTCACGTCGGCATTGCCCGGAGGGCCGTCGAAGCGGACCTCACCGTCGGCGAGCGCGATCAACCGGTTGGCGCGATGCACGAACCCGAGGTCGTGGGTGGCTACGACAACAGTGGAGCCCTCGGCGTGAGCGTCGTCGAACAGGGTGAGCAGCGCAGCTCGGCCGGCGGCATCGAGGCCGACGAAGGGCTCGTCGACGAGGAGCACTCGGAACGGACGAACGAAGGCCAGGGTGATTGCAGCCTTCTGGCGCAGACCACGGCTGAACGTGGTGGGCAGCTGATCGATGCGATCGACGAGGCCAAGACGGCCAACCAACATGTCGGCCCGATCAGCCCAGTCGCTCACGTCGTGCAGCCGGGCGACGTACTCGAGGTGTTCGCGCAGCGAGAGGTCGTCGTAGAACGTCGGCTGATCGGCGAGGTAGGAAAGGTCGCGTCTGGCTTCGATGCTGCCCCGATCCGCGCCGTGCACTGCGACGTTGCCCGACGACGGGTCGAGCAGGCCGGCGATCATCCGCAACAGCGTGGTCTTACCGCTGCCGTTGTGCCCGATGATCGCCACCAAATGCCCGGCATCAATCGTCATCGTCAGTGGTGCAAGCGCTGGCGGTGGAGCGGACTTGTCGGAGGTCGTGGACGTTGACCGGGCTGACGTGAAGCCGGATGAGCCATACGACTTGGTGAGTTCGCGAACCGTGATCGCGAGCGAGTTTGAATCCGTCATCGGTTGCTCCGTTGTTGCTGCGTGTGCACGCGGCCTTGGTCCATGAAGTTGCGTACAGCCCGGCGCAAGCGGTCGCGGTGGCGAACCCACACGCCGATCGCCGCAATCAACAGCATCAGCATCACGGCACCACGTAACGCCGCTCCAACCGCTTCGCCAGCGGTCGGTGTACCGAATTGTGGATCGACGGCATCGACGACGAAGAGCACCGAAAGCGCCCCGAGTGAGCTGACCGCCAATGGCACGAGTGTGCGCAACATGGTGGACATGCCGGCCATCTCCGGCGGCATGAAGGTTTGTTGGCTCGTCGCTGCCATCGGATCGGGCGCATCACGAACCACGCTCACCGCCGCGCCGGCTGCCCCAGCGAGCATCGTTGGTACCGCAAGGATTGCTGCGACTGCGGCCGCAGCACCGACGCGTGGTTCGTCGCTGGCCGCCGCATCGATGATGACCGCCGCCGCCGCGGCGAGCACGGCAAAGGGGACGAGAGCGATCGCCGGCGCGATCAAGTGGCGGGCCATCAACATGCCACGCTCTACCGGGAAACTGTCGGTGCGATCGGGCTGGTCGATCTCTTGCGACAACGGCTCCAACACCTCCATGCCGAGCACGAATGTGAGCGCCGCCGTACCGAACAGCGCCGGTGTCGTGCCGTGCACCACCGCTACCTGGCATGCAGCCGCACCGATCGCCAGAGCGCCCATCCGCACGAGGCGCGAGGTGGGGAAGCGCAACAGGCTGTGCCATCCGCGCCGCCACGTGGGGTGTGCTGCCCGACCGGGGCGCAGTCGAATCCAGGGATCGCTTCGGGTTTGCTCGTGGGCGAGTTGGCGCCGCAACAGCACCACGGTGCGAAGGTCTTGCATCGTCACGGCAAAGCGGAGTTGAGCGACCAGGCTGCTGCGACGGGCCAGCGCCTCCAATGACGTTCGCGCGATGAGCACCACCCCGATCACGACCATGGCGACAGCGATGCCCACCGCGGCGAGGTCGATGCCGTGCTGACGCCATCCCCACAGCGCAAGGCTGCCGTTCGCATCGGCGAGGCCGGGCACGTCGGTCGCGATCGCCGCAGCCTGCCAGGCGATGGCGGCTGCGGTGATTGCTGTTGCGATCCACAGGCGGACACGCAGGGCATGGGCGATGAGTGCTGCGCCGATCCACAAGAACGCGAGTTGTACGCCGAACAGACCGCTTGCGGCGAACCAGGCAACCGGGGTGCCGGGCAGTCGTCGGCCGGCGAGTTGACCGAGCACGGCACCGGCAATCCCGCCGGCGAACGCGCCGCCGCGGATTCGTTGGATTGCGGGTTTGAGCAGCGCAGCCCGACGGGGCACCGGCGACATCATCACCACCGTGACGTCGGCGCCTTCGAGCGCGAGTGGACCGCCCTGGCTGCCGCTGCGAAGCCCCGCTGCGACGGCGAGCACCGCCACCATTCCAAGGACCGCTGGTGCTTGCCGTTCGACCGATACCGCTTGGTTTGCGGTCAAGGTTTCGTCGCCGACCAGATCACTCAACCAGGCCAGGGCGAATCCGCCGAACAGCGCCACGATGTACACCTTGTAGGCGGCATCGAACCACTCGATGTCGCCCAGCCGGTTGCGCTTGCGTGTTGCCCGCAACGCCCGGAGCGCCTTGACCCCCGTCGATGGCGACTGGTCCGGTTGGGCGTCGGGTTGGGCGTCCGGGTGGGTCATGGTCATTCGCCGAGGGCCGCCGGTCGATCGGGATCGGCCGACCATCCCGACCAACTCGCCACGTACAACCGTGCCGGAGTGAGGCCGGCGTGTTCCATCGCGATCACGTTCATGCACGCGCTGACACCGGACCCGCAGTACGCGATCGTGTCAGTTGCGGGTTGCGCCCCGGCATCGGCTTTGCCCGCTACCGTGTCGATGCCGAGACGTCCGTAGTGCTCGAGC
>JANOKQ010000876.1:0-5208 GCA_031419375.1 Acidimicrobiaceae bacterium | reverse complement strand
GCGCGGCCGCAGCCGCAGCGGATCGAGCACCCCGGTCTTGTCCATCACGTAACGCGAGCGGATGCCCGACGCTTTGAGGATGAACTCCTCGTCTGGCGTCACCCGTGCGGCCAACGCTCCACTGTCGATCTCGTCGGCATGCTCGGCGTTCCACCGCGTGACCGCTTCGGTCAGCGAGGCGACGAGCTCGGCATTGCTGATGCTGTCCGCCGGAGTGAACAGCCCCGTCCCCGTGATGACGACCTGATCCATCCCACGAGTATTGCCGCCCCAGACGATCTGGGCAGAAATCCTCTCGGTTTCCGAAACGAATCCTGCCCAGATCGTCTGGGGAAGCCATTTGTCAGGCGCGGATTCTGGTGTTCGTGGGGTCGTAGAACGGTGAGAGGGAGGTGGTTGCGGGGTAGTGGCGCCCGGTGATCTCGATGGTCCACTCGGCGGCGGGGTCAGCGAGATAGGCGGCGGTAACGGGTTCACCAGCGGTGATCATTGCCAGCCCGACTGCGCCCCCGAGGGTGTGGCCGTAGCTTGCGGAACGGATGTACCCGACGGGGTCACCGTTGCGGCGGACGATTTCGGCGTGGAACAGCATCGGCTCGGGATCGCCGACGAGCACCTGCACCATCCGCCGCGACAGCGGGCCGGCAGCCCGGCGCGCCGCGACCGCGTTGTGCCCGGTGAAGCCACCGGGCTTGTCGAGTGCGACCGCGAAGCCGAGCCCCGCTTCGAGCACACCGTCGGTGTTGTCGATGTCGTGACCGTAGTCGCGGTACCCCTTCTCCATCCGCAGGCTGTTCAGCGCCTTCAGCCCTGCGTGGCGCAGCCCGAACGCCGACCCCGCCGCCACAACCCTGTCGTACACGTGCACCGCCTGCTCGGTCGGCACGTAGAGCTCGTAGCCGAGCTCGCCGAGGTAGGTGATCCGCACGCACAGCACGCGGGCGAATCCGATGTCGATCTCGCGGGCGGCGCGAAACGGGAACGCCGTGTTCGACACGTCGACGGAGGTGAGCGCGTGCAGCACATGGCGCGACTGCGGACCCTGCAGATTGATCTGGGCGAGGCCTGAGGTGACGTCGGTGACGAATGCGTGATGCGCTTCAGTTGCACGCCGCAGCATGGCTTCGACGTGACGGTGCGCAGTGTCAGCGGCCACGACGAGGAACGAGTCGTCGGCGAGCTTGGTGACGGTGAGGTCGGCCTCGATGCAGCCGGCGTCGTTGAGCCACTGGGTGTAGGTGATCGTGTCGATGGGTCCGTCGACTGCATTGGCCGAGAGCCGGTCGAGCACGCCGCCGGCATCGCGGCCCTGCACGCGGAACTTCGACATGAACGACATGTCCATCACGATTGCTGCGTTCCGCGCGGCGAGGTGCTCGTCGCGCCAGTGCGGCCAGAACGCCGGCCGGCCCCATGTGAGCGCGCCGGGATCTGGCGTCGCGCCGCTACCGGCGAACCAATCGGCACCCTCCCATCCGCTCACGTCTTTGAAAAACGCGCCCTGGGCGGCGAGGCGGTCGTGGATGGGGGAGCGCTTGGCGTTGCGGGCGGTCAGCATCGAGCGGTTCGGCAGGTGGCACTGGTACACCATCCCGAGCGACTCGACGGTGCGTGTGCGCCGGTACTCGGGGTTCGACTGGTATGGGTCAGGCGGTCGATGTTCATCCCGGTCACGTCCACGTCGGGGCGGCCGTCGATGATCCACTGCGCCACCACCCGGCCGAGCCCGCCGCCGGTGAGGATGCCGATCGAGTTGAGCCCGGCGGCGACGAAGTAGTTGCGCACCTCCGGCGATTCGCCGACGATCGGTTCGAGGTCGGGGGTGAAGCTCTCCGGCCCGCAGAAGAACGTGCGGATCCCCGTCTCGGCCGAGATCGGGACGCGGCTCATCGCCCGCTCCACGTACGGCCCCATGCGGTCCCAGTCGGGTTGCAGCGAGACGAACGACACGTCGTCGGGAATGCCGCCGACGTTCCACGGAGCACAGACCGGTTCGAACAGCCCGATCATCAGCCCGCCGACCTCCTCGCGGTAGTAGCCGTAGTTGGCCGGGTCCTCGATCACCGGCCACGAACCATCCATGCCCTCGATCTGCTCGGTGATCAGGTAGTAGTGCTCGGCCGCTTGCAGCGGCACGTTCACGCCGCTCAGCGCGCCGAGTTGCCGGGCCCACATCCCGGCACAGTTGACCACGTACTCGGCCTCGATGGTGCCCTGATCGGTTGCGACCGAGTGCACGGCTCCGTTGCGCGTGTTGACGCCGGTGACGGTGACGCCCTGGATGATCGCGGCGCCCTGCTGGCGGGCGCCGCGCGCCAGCGACATGGTGACATCAACCGGGTTGACCCGCCCATCGCCCTCCACGTAGAACCCGGCGAGCAGGTCGTCGGTGCGTGCCAGCGGGAACAGACCGGCCACCTCGCGGGGTCCGATCTCGTGCACGTCGATGCCGCAGTACCGGTTGAACGCGGCGACACGGCGGTACTCCTCGAGCCGGTCGGTGTCGCTCGCCAACTCGATGAACCCGACCGGTTTGAACCCGGTGGCAAGCCCTGTCTCGGCTTCGAGGCCCGCGTACAGGTCGCGGGTGTACTGACGCATCGCGGTCGACGTCGAGCTGGTCGAACCGAACGTGACCATCAGGCCGGCCGCGTGCCAGGTGGTGCCCGAGGTGAGCTGATCGCGTTCCACCAGCACCACGTCGCGCCATCCGGCGTGGGCGAGGTGGTAGGCGACCGAGCAGCCGATGATGCCCCCGCCGATCACGACCACCCGGGCACGGTCGGGGAGCGTTGGGTCCTGCGTCGTCGACATCAGCCGAGACTGTAGGCCGATGCTGCGGGCATGAGGCAGAGGGGTTTGGTTCTGTCCGGCGACGCACTACCATTGAACCATGACTGTTGCGCACGCAAGTACTTCAGGGTTGACAACGACCAGTGTGGTCATCGAACGGTTCCCGATTGGCTTCCAGTGGCCTACCGTCGACCCGTTCCTGTTCTGCGTCCACCACCTCGATACGTACCCCAACGGTGACGGCTCGTTCGGCCCGGCGGCCTCGCTGGACGGCCGCCAGCTCGGCCAGGACTTCGAGGGCAAGGACGGCTGGCGGATGTATCACGGCGCCGAGATCCCCGGCTTCCCGCAGCATCCCCACCGCGGGTTCGAGACGGTCACCTTCGTTCGTCGTGGTCTGATCGACCATAGCGATTCACTCGGCGCAGCAGCACGCTTCGGGCGTGGTGATGTGCAGTGGCTCACGGCCGGAAGCGGCATCGTTCACTCCGAGACGTTTCCGCTGCTTGACGCCAACGGCCCGAACACGCTGGAGCTGTTCCAGATCTGGGTCAACCTGCCACGCGCCGACAAGATGGCGCCCCCGCACTTCTCGATGCTGTGGCACGAGGACATCCCCCACGTCACCCACACCGGCCCGACGGGCGCGGCGACCGAGGTGACCGTCGTGGCGGGTGAGTACGCAGGCTTCGTGCCACCCGCACCACCGCCGAACTCGTGGGCCACCGACACCGACCATGACGTTGCCATCTGGCACGCCCGCCTCGACGCAGACGGATCGTGGACGCTGCCAACGGCCAAGCACCCCGACACGGTGCGGGTGCTCTACGTCTTCGACGGCGAGGCGGTCACCATCGCCGGCGACACGCTCGCCAAGGGCGAGGGTGCGGTCCTGCGGTCCGACGAACCATTCGAGATGACGAGTGCTGCCGGGGCCGAGGTGTTGGTGTTGCAGGGCCGCCCGATCGGCGAACCGGTCGAACAGTACGGTCCGTTCGTACTGAACGACCGGGCCGGTGTGGAGCAGGCGTTCCGTGACTACCAGGACACGCGGTTCGGTGGCTGGCCGTGGCCAAGCAACGAGCCCGTCCACGGCGCCGACCCCCTGCGTTTCGCCCGCCGCCCCGACGGCACCGTCGAACGGCCCTGAGCCACCAAGTTCAACGGCTGTTCGGTTCGGCGCGGTACAGCGGCACCGGGGTGGCGATGCCCTTCACGAATACCGAACCGAGCGAGCGGAACGAGGCTGGCTCGGGGGCTCCGGCGGCGCGCGATTCCACGCCAACCTGATCGAGAAACGCCTCCGAGACCACCACCTCGCCGGGTGCGGCGACGGCCGCGATTCGTGATGCCAGGTTGACATCTCGGCCGATGAGGTCGTCGCCGCGCTGGCGCGGCGTACCGAAGTGCGCGCCGACACGAACCCACAGCGGAAAGGTGTCGACCTCGAGGTCGGTCAAGCGGCCCTGCAACCGCAGGCTTGACGACATCGCCGCGAGTGCGGTGTCGAACCACAACAGCATGCCGTCGCCCAGTTCCTTGACGATGCGCGACCCCTCGCCGAGAACAGACCGCACCGCAAGCTCATGCGCGTCGACCAGCTTCAGCGCAACCTCGTCACCGTGCAGTTCGGTGAGCTCGGTGAACCCGACGATGTCGGTGAACACGATCGCTCCGCAGACCTGCGCACTCACCCTGTACGGATCTCGATCGCTCCCGAGATGCTGCTCACCTCGATGCGTGCTCCATCACCCGCAGCGAGCTCTCCCGACACACGGCCAGTCACCGAGCGCAGCGCCATCGTGCCGGTCGCCGACGCGGGTAGGTCGACGGCGACCCTGCCGCTGACGGTGTGGACCTCGAGCTGGGCATCGCTGTCGGCGTCGACGTTGACGGCACCGGTCACGGTACGGATCGCGCCGCGGGTACGCAGTTGGCCCACGTCGACACGACCTGACACCGTCGAGATCTCGACATCAGCGGAGCTGGCCAACTCGATCCGTCCGCTCCCGGTGACCACCCGGCAGCAGCCGTCACAGTCGCCGATCTTCATCCGCCCCGACGCACTGCGCGCCTCGACATCGCCGACGAGTTCGAGCTTGACGGTGCCACTGACCGTCATCACCCGCACCGACCCCAGTCGTCCTCGTGTGGTGATCGAGCCCGACGCGGTGCTGACCGAGACGGCGCAGCCCTCCGGGCACTCGACGTGCAGCTTGCCGGAGGAACCGATCAGCTCGTAGAGCGACGGGCTCGTCGGTTGGACCGCGACACCGTTCAGCATCACTTCGGTGGTGTCTGCCGACGCGCTGATGGTCACCGTGCTGGAACGCCCACACACTCGGATCTCGATCGGAGCCACATACGCACGATAGGTCACGACGGCCGGAGGCGAGCGTGTCGTCGGGCACCTCC
>JANOKQ010000875.1:0-4487 GCA_031419375.1 Acidimicrobiaceae bacterium | reverse complement strand
CTCGGTGTTCTTCACCCTCAGCGGATTCTTGATCACCTCCGTGCTGACCACGGAGATCGCCCGCGACGGACGCGTCGATCTCGGCCGGTTCTGGACCCGGCGAATACGCCGTCTCGTACCGGCGTCGTTGACGGTCGTGCTCGGCGTCGTCGTGTTGACCCACGCCGGGTTGTTCGAGGCCCACGCCAGCGATGCCACGGCAGCGATCTGGAGCGCAACGAACTGGCACGTCATCGCTGCCGGACACGACCAACTACTGCGCACCATCGTCGGACCGCTCGGGCCGACGTGGTCGCTCGCGGTCGAGGAGCAGTTCTACGTCGTGCTCGCCATCGGGGTCGCGCTGGCCAGCCGTGCGGCTCGCCCCGATCGCCTAATGGCCATCGGGTTCGGGCTGATGATCGCCGGTTCGGTCGTACTCGCCAACCTGGTGTCGGACTGGCCCCCACGACTCGAGTTCGGCACCGACGTACGCGCCGCCGAACTGGCCACCGGTGGCCTGCTCGCCATCGTGCTCCGCCGCGCCACATGGCCCGAGCGTACGGTCCTCGCTGCGGCCCACCTCTCTACATCCGCGCCGAGCCAACCGGGGCCTGCGTCGAGCGCGAGCGAGCCCGACTCATCGGCGGTCGGCACCACGGGACCGGGCCGACTGGTCGATGCCGTCGGAGTCGTAGGCCTTGCCGCTCTCGCATCGCTGGTGCTGTTCGCCGACTACTCGCCGCCGTGGCTGTTGCGCGGCGGCTTCGTCGTGGTTGCTCTCGTGACTGCGGCCATCCTCGTTTCGATTGTCGGGCACGGACACGTCGGCGCGTTGCTGTCGATTCGGTGGCTCGTCGCCGTGGGCCGCTGGAGCTACTCGCTGTACCTCGTCCACTGGCCGGTGTTCCTCGCCCTGTCGGCTGAGCGCATCGGTTTCGACGGTGTGCCACTCGTCGCCGTGAAGTTCGCCGTGGCGGGCGCGATCGGTGTTGCGTTGCACCTCGTCGTCGAACAACCGGTCAGGGCCGCCGCGCCGACGAGCCCGGCCTTCACCGTCGGCGCATGGCTGGCAACCTCGGCAGCCCTGACCGCCCTCGCCCTCGTCCTCCTCTAACCGCCTCGAACCGCGCCCGCCAAACCACTACTCGCCCAACCAACCGATCATCCGAGTCCCCGCGTGCCGTCCGAGTGACTGGCGTCCATCCGAGTGCCGAACACCCACCCGTGTGCGCGCTCGGCACTCGGATGAACCGCAGGGACTCCGATGACGGCGCGGGAAACGCGTCGGTCGACTGGATGCGTTGGCTAACCTCGGCTGGCCCTCATGGAACCGTCCCTCGACCCGTCGAACACTGCCCCGATGGTCGATGTAGCGATCCCCGTCTACAACGAGGCGCACGTACTCGAGCGGAGCATCGAGCGATTGCACGACTACCTCACGGCGAACTTCCCGTTCACGTGGCGGATCACCATTGTCGACAACGCGAGCACCGACGAGACCCACGACATCGCGCTCGCCATTGCCGCGCGCCTGCCCGGCGTCGGGGTGATCCGGCTCGATCGAAAAGGCCGCGGGCTCGCCCTGCGCGAAGCGTGGACCACCAGCGATGCAACCGTGTGCGCGTACATGGATGTCGATCTGTCGACCGGGCTCGACGCGCTGCTCCCCCTCGTCGCCCCACTGATCACCGGCCACAGCGACCTCGCCATCGGCTCGCGCCTGGCGACGGGCGCGACCGTGGCCCGTGGCCCGCGGCGCGAGATCATCTCGCGCACCTACAACGTGATCCTGCGCTCGGTGTTCGCCACCCGGTTCCGTGATGCCCAGTGCGGGTTCAAGGCGATCCGTACCGACCTTGCCCGGTTGGTGATCCCGCACGTCGAAGACAACGGCTGGTTCTTCGATACCGAACTGTTGCTGCTGGCCGAACACAACGGACTGCGCGTCCACGAGGTACCCGTCGACTGGGTGGACGATCCCGACACCCGCGTCAACGTCACCCGAACGGCCAAAGACGATCTGCGCGGCGTGGCCAGGGTGGCCCGCTCGTTCGTCGCCGGTGCAGGAAGGATCGACCTCGGCGAGCACCAGCGGGCACCGCTACGCGACGACATGGGCCGCCAACTCGTCAGTTTCGCAGCCGTCGGCCTCGTCAGCACGTCGATCTCGCTCGCGCTGTTCGTCGTGCTGCAGCAGGTGATCCATCCCGTTGCGGCCAACGCCGTTGCGCTCGCCGCGACCGCAATCGGCAACGCGTGGGCCAACCGCCGGTACACGTTCGGCCACCGCAGCCGCGTCGACCGCGGCCACCACTACATCGCCGCGGCCACCATGTTCGTCACCTCATTGGTCGTCTCCTGCGGGCTGCTTGCGCTCACACTGTGGGCGGGAGGGCACCTACTGGCCCAATCGCTCACGCTGGTTGCCGCATGGGGCCTCGTTGCAGTCGGCCGGTTCACGCTGCTGCGCTGGTGGGTGTTCAGGTCACCGCCCGAGGACCTCGGCGGCGGCACCGTACTCACCCGCACGTAGCGCAGGGTCCAGCCGTGAACTTTGTCAGTCTGAACCGGCTGAGCATGTCGAGACCGACAAAGTTCGCATCACTTCACCGGGTCGGGACGGCGGCGGGTTCGCGCCGCGGCAACGAGTCGAGGCCAACGGCCGCGGCGATGGCCATGAACGGCTCCAGCGGCACATGAAAGCGCGGCGCTCCCCACAACAGCATCGGGATGACGATCAGCACAATCCCGGTGGTGAACACGATCAGCCGGCTGGGTTCGCGCCAGTTGGCACGCCCCGCCCGCCACGTTCCGAATAGCGCCAGCGAGCCGATCGTGAAGAACCACGTGTCGGCCAGGATTCCGAGGCTCGTACGCACCCGATGCCCGAGGAACCGGCCATCGCCGAGCTCTTCCACCTCGATCAGTGCAGGGCGGTCGTTGAGCATCATCCGGTAGATCCGCATCCCCCACAGGTGCACCTCCTTCACCGGGTGGCCGAGCACGAACTTGGCGGCGTTGCCGATGTTGGCCCGGTTGCGCGGCACCTCCGCCAGATCCGGGGGAGCACAGCCCTCGTGGACGGCGAAGCGGAACGTTCCGTTGGCATCGAGGGTGCGGTCGAGGCACAGCGTGTCACCGAGGTTGGTCGACACCGGCACGAACGCATCGAGCGCGACCGCATTGCGAATGGTCCACGGCACCATCGATAGCACCACGATGCCGACTGGGATGGCGACGGTGCGTGCCGTGTTTCGCCATCCGCCGCGCACCACGATGCACGCCAGCGCCAGGCCGATGACGACGGCCAACGCGAACGGGCGCACGAGGACCGCGGCCGCGATCACGACCCCGAAACCGACCAGCCGACGCGTGCTCGGCAACTCGCCGGTGCTCCAGTCGTGTCCGACCAGCACGGCCACCGCAGCAAGTGTGAGCGTGATGAACGTGGTCTCCAGCGAGTACGTGGCGACCGCGAAGATCAGGTTGGGGAACAGCGCCACGAGCCATGCGGCGAGCAGCGCAACTCGTCGTCCCCACAGGCGACCGGCGATCAATCCAACCAGCGCGATCGCCGCGGTGCTCATCACCACCTGCAGCACTGCAGTGCTGAGCACCGAGCTGTCGGGCAGCGGGGTATGGGTGGTGATGAACGCGATCAAGCCGAGCAGCGCCGGATAGCCGACCGGGTAGTACGACGACGTCGCGGTGAACGGCGGCAGCCGGTACCCGCGCCCGGCCCCGATTTCCTGACCGAGGAACCAGTAGGAGAACTGGTCGCCGCTGACGAGGAACTCCGGCGTCGACCTGGCCGCATAGAACGCCCACGCGATTCGCAGCACCGCCCCGGCGGCGATTGGGGCGATCACGGCACGCTCCAGCGCGGCGATATGTCTCGCCAGACCGTGTCGGACGGCGTGCGTAGGGAGGTCGTTGATGGCGGCGGTCACGGCCCGTGAACAATAGTGGCTGGCGCTCGGCGGGTACGGGAACCGACGGGCCGAGCGTGGTGTCGGGAGAGGTGAAACTGAACCACCATGGACGACGTCGACCAGACGCCCGATTCGGTGCTGGCGGACCGCGCTCGCACCGGCGACACGGATGCCTTCTGCGCGCTCGTCGTCCGCTACCAGCCGGCGGCGATCCGGCTGGCGACCATCGTCGGCGGCTCGGTCGACGATGCCGCCGACATCGCCCAGGAGGCGTTCGTGAAGATCTTTCAGGCTCTCCCCCGCCAGAACGACCTCGCCTCGGTGCGTTCGTGGATGTTGCGCATCGTTGCCAACGAGGCGAAGAACTTCAGGCGCAGCACCACACGGCGCGCCCGTCGCGATACCCGCTTCGGATCGTGGGTGTCGGCCACGGTTGCGGATCCCGCATCGACGGCCCTCGATGCAGCCGAGGGGGAGGCGCTCAGCGCCGCGTTGGCACGGCTCCGAGACCGTGATCGTGAGGTGCTCGGCTACCTCGCGGTAATGCAAGTTGATGCGGAAACACATCCACAC
>JANOKQ010000874.1:0-3037 GCA_031419375.1 Acidimicrobiaceae bacterium | reverse complement strand
GTTCCACTCAGAGAAGGCGGCCTCGGACCCCTCGATTTCTCGCTCCATGTTCTCGTCGCGAAGCCGCGCCCGCAGCGAGTCGCGTACGAGCGCGGACACGTTGATACCCAGTCGGTGTGCCGCCGCGAGGTCTTCGGTCGGTACCGTCACGCTCGTCTTCACCATGGACGAGGACATACCACCGACTATACCGCCCACGACGGTATGACGATCTGGCCCGAACACCGGTGGCAGGGAAACCGCGTCGAGTGTCTGGTCTGGGCCGAATCACCGTGTGGCACTGGTGAAAACAGGCGGACCGAACGACAAATCCATCGGTGTCCGTCTGAGGGCGCACCAACGATGCCGCGGAATCGTCGTCCAGTGCCCGTCGCCATCCGTATCGCGTGCGGGTTACCTCACGGACGGTTCACAACGTGCCTCGGGCCAGGTCGATCTGTTCGAGTGCGTAGCGCACCGCGTCGGCCGGGGCCATGGCTCTGCCTTGGTCGGTGAGGGTGGTGTAGCGGTCGGGACCGAGCACGCCAAGCAGGTGCTCGGCCACGCTCACCAGCTCGGGGTACGTGGTCCGGGTGGCCCGGTTGTGGGCATAGCCGGCGATGATGGCGGCCGGTTCGTGACGGCCGATCTGGTCGAGGAACACGGCCAGGGCCGCCATCGGGCTTCTCGTTGACGACGTGTCGCCGGCATCGTGGAATCCGCTGATCGCTCGGGTGAACAGTTCCAGGCCCATTTGTTGGTCGCCGTGTTCGGCTTCCAGACCAGCCAATAAGGCAGCGCTGCCAGCCTGTATGAAACTGTTGCCGCTGTCACGGGCAACGGCCATCCCCCGCCGCAAGGCGTGCATCGCCAGGGGCGGATCACCAACACGAAACACCATCCCGTACGAGCAGACTGCCCATGCCAGCGAGGCCGGGTTGGTGGTCGCTTCCGCAGCAGTTACCACGTCACCGGCTTTGCCCATGGCTTCCTCGACCCGGCCACTGAGCGCTGACCCGGCCACGACAAAGCTGCGGGCCAAAACGAGCGGGTCGCCGGTACGGTCGACGTCAGACTGGAACAACTCCGTCGCAATGTCGGGGCGACCGATATTCAGGTGCGCCACACCGGCCCAGAACCCGGCGTACCCGAACGGGGCCGGGGCATACCGCACATCACCGATCAACGCGACCGTGACATCGGCGTGACGGACACCGTCGTCGACCCGCCCGACGTAGCAGCACAGGCAGGCCATCACGCTCAGCGCCGCTAGGCGGCGGTGAGCGGCGGCGCGGGCTGGCTCCAACAGCTCCTCGACCCAGGCGACCGGCTCGAACTGCGCCACGAACCACCCGAGGAACGCGGTATAGGTGGCGATCGCGGCCGCGGTGTCCAGGTCACCGCGGTCGGCGGCCCACCGAAATCCGGTGCGCAGGTTGGCCAGTTCCACGTCGAGCCAGTCGTACGCTTCACGCTGACGAGAACTGTTCCACAAGGTGAGTACCGGGGTTTCTTGTCCGGCGAAATAGCGGGCGTGCGCGTCACGTGTGTCGTCGGCGTTGCCGGTGGTGGCGAGTTGGTCTTCGGCGAACTGGCGGATCGTTTCCAACAACCCGTACCGGGTGTGCGATGTCGAGCGATCCGCGGTGACGAGTGATTTGCGGACCAACGCATCGAGCAGATCCAACACCGCGTACTCATCGAGGCCCCCGGCACCGGCCACCGCCGCCGCCGCGGGCAGATCGAACCCGCCGGCGAACACCGAACACCGGTTCTACACCACCTTCTCGTCGTCGTCGAGCAGGTCATAGGACCACTGCACCGCATGACGCAACGTCTGATGACGCTCCAAACCGCGCCGGCCACCGGAAAGGAGCCGGAACCGGTCACCGAGCCGGTCGCGTACGTCGACCGGGGTCATCGATACCATCCGTGCCGCGGCTAACTCGATCGCCAACGGGATCCCATCAAGACGACGACAGATCTCCACCACCGCCCCCGTATCCGCCTCACCGGTGAGAGCGAACCCGCGGGCCGCGGCTTGGGCCCGT
Organism: Acidimicrobiaceae bacterium; assembly: GCA_031419375.1. GTDB lineage: Bacteria > Actinomycetota > Acidimicrobiia > Acidimicrobiales > Ilumatobacteraceae > VFMC01. The sequence continues at coordinate 1,007 of JANOKQ010000874.1, read as the reverse complement.
TCCACGAACAACGCCACCCCCGCCGAATCGGCCCCTTCGCGGACGTCGAGCGAGGGGACAGGCCACGCGTGCTCATCCGCGACGCGTAAACCCTCCCGGCTCGTGGCCAACACCCGCACCGTGGCCGAGCGGGCGAGGATCAGCTCGATCAGCTCAGCGGCAGCGTCGAGCACATGCTCACAATTATCGAACACCAACAACCGGTACCGGCCCGCCAACGCGTTCGCGACGCTCTCCGCCACCGACATACCCGCCTGTTGGATGATGCCAAGCACCGACGCCACCGCATCAGGCACCGAAGCGGGATCACCGACCGGGGCCAACTCGAACACAAACACCCCCTCCGCGAAGTCGGGAGCGAGTTGGGCGGCGGTCTGCAACGCCAGACGGGTTTTGCCGACCCCACCCACCCCGGTCAACGTCACCAACCGGTGCGCCCGCACGGCTGCTTCCAACTCGACCACCTCCACGTCGCGGCCGACGAAACTTGTCGCCTGCGGCCGCAGATTCCCCGGTGTCTCATCCAACGTCTTCAACGGCGGGAACTCTGCCCGCAACCCGTCGCCGGCGACCTGGAACACACCCACCGGGCCCGACAGATCCCGCAACCGCCGCAACCCCAAATCCACCAACACCACACCACCAGCCAAACCCGCACCATCCAACAACGAAGCCGTCGTTGCCGCAACAAGGATCTGACCACCGTGCCCGGCGCCCATCACTCTGGCCGCACGGTTCAACGCCGGCCCAAAATAATCCTCCCCCCGTAACTGCGCCTCACCCGTCGCCAACCCCATCCGCACCGGCAACCCCAGGCCCCGCTGCGCCGCTACCGCGGCGTCAACCGCGGCCTGCGGCGACGAGAACGCCGCGCACACCCCATCACCAGTGTGCTTGAACAACCAACCCCCATGACCCTCCACCGCCACCCGCAACACGTTGTCATGCACCGCCAAAGCCACCGCCATCGCGTCACGGTCAGCCTCCCACCGACGCGTCGAACCCTC
>JANOKQ010000873.1:0-2487 GCA_031419375.1 Acidimicrobiaceae bacterium | reverse complement strand
GCCGCCGGCCGGCATGCCCGACTTCGGGCGGCGGGTGAACGGGGCGATGTGGTGGCTCGGCCAGTCGCGCCTCGTCGGTCCTTTGACGAGCCGGCGAGGTTTCGTGAGGTTCCGTCGATCGCTCGGGTTGGACACCGACAGCGGTTGGAATGCGGTTGGTGCGCGGCTTTCGCCGCACCGCAACCTTGGCCTCGTGTCCCGGCACTACGTCGAGCCGGCCTCCGATTGGCCCGACAACTACGAACTGGTCGGGTTCACCTCGTGGGGAGGGCCAGGCGGCGGTCACCTCCCCGACGATGTCGAGGCGTTCCTTGCCGACGGTCTACCACCAGTCGTCGTCACCCTCGGCACCAGTGGCGCATCGGCTCGACCCGAGGTGTTCGAACAGGTCGCCGCAGTGCTCGATTCGCTCGGTGCCCGTGGGGTGTTCCTCACCTCGAACGCAGCTGTCACTGCCCGGGTGCTCGCTGCCGGTGTCGGGCAGCGCCACGGAGTCTGGCCGTTCGTCCCGCTGGCACCGCTGCTGTCACGTGCTCGCGGTCTCGTTCAATCCGGAGCGCACGGCACGAACGCGATGGCGCTCGAGGCTGGGGTGGCGTCGGTCATCGTGCCATGCATGTTCGATCAACTCTGGCATGCCCGGCGCCAGCGCCAGCTCGGCTCCGGCATCTGGGTCCGCCGCGATCGCGATCTGTCCGGTGCGCTACGGCGGCTGCTGACCGATGAGGCGGTGGGGGAGCGGGCACGCGATCTCGCCGCCAAGATCGGGACCGAGAATGGCATAACAACGGCATGCGACAGGATCGAGGCGTCCCTGGCATGACGCCCCAGCGATCGTTGGCGGAGCCGCGCGGCGACCATGACGGATGGTGTGCACACTGACCGACGGGTGTGCATGCGTACTAGAGTGCGAGTATGCAGATCACGCTCACCGATCTTCGTCGACGGCCTGGGCCGGCTCTCGACCATGTCCGCTCCGGTCACGAGATCGTCGTCACCGAGGCCGGGATTCCCTTGTGCCGCATCGTTCCCGTCGATCGACCAAGTCGCTATGCCGAGCTCGTCGCCAACGGCACGATTCGGCCGCCGCTGGCCCCGCACGATCCCGACGAGATCCGGGCCACAAGCATCGCCGGCTGGTCATCCATGCCCGAATGACGATCGGCTACTTCGATCCGAGCGCTCTTCAATCACTGCTGTCGCCGGGTGCCGCGGGTGACCGCGGGAGCGAACTGTGGAAGGCGCTCGATGCCGTGTGCGTCCACGACATGGCCGAGATCGAGGTTCCGTCCGCAATCGGTCGGCACCTTGATCGCCTCGCCTGGGTGTGGACGCTGAATTCTCTCGCGCTCGTCTCGTTCGACGACGAGATCCGTGCGGCAGCCATCGATCTCGCGTGGCAGGGTGCCCCGGCGCTCATCGCAATTCACGTTGCGACCGCCGAACGGGTCTCGGTCGACCACTTCGTGACAGTCGACGCACAAGCGGCCGAATGGGCTTCGATGCGCGGACTCGACACCGTGCTCCTGACGTAAGTCCGATCGTCCGTCCGGGCGCGTCCCGCCTCCACGTCGGTGGGGCCACTGGGCCTGGGCACACCCCAGCTGGGGTGAGTGGCCGAATAGGATCGCCGGTATGTCGATTCGTATCGCTGTGGCCGAGGACAACGCGCTGTTGCGCGATGGCCTGGCACGGCTGATCTCGTCCACCGTGGGATTCGAGCTCGCCGGAACGGCGGGTACCTACGACGAGCTGATCGAGCTGGTCAACGGCACCAACCCCGACATGGTGCTCACCGACATCCGGATGCCGCCAACCGGCACCGACGAAGGAATCCGCGCCGCCGCGGCGCTGCGCTCGAGCCACCCGCACATCGGGGTCATCGTGCTGAGCCAGTACGTGTCGCCGGCATATGCGGTGGCGTTGCTGGCCGATGGCTCGGAACGTCGCGGATACCTGTTGAAGGACCGGGTGGCCGACGTCGATGACCTGGTCGCTGCGATCCGTGTCGTGGCCGACGGCGGGGCGGTCATCGACCCGAAGGTCGTCGAGCAGCTCGTCTCGTCGTCGACTCGCGCCGCCAAGACTCCGTTCGATTACCTCACGCCACGCGAACGCGAGGTTCTCGGCCAGATGGCCCAGGGCAAATCGAACGCGGCGATCGCCGCCACGCTGGTGCTCTCCGAACGGGCAGTCGAGAAGCACATCAACTCGATCTTCTCCAAGCTGCACCTGACGGAAGAACGCGACGTGAACCGCCGGGTGGCGGCGGTCCTGGTGTACCTGACCGATGGTGGTGCAGGCCACACCCCCGGTGACGTAGCAGCACGGTTCCCCGGAACGAGCTGAGCTGCCACCATGACGAGATCATGGAGGTTCTGCTGATGGATCAGGTGGGCGACTCGGTGCACGTCGACGCCGACGTCGTCGACGCCGACGCGGTACAGGTGCTCGTTGTCGACGATCAGGCACCATTTCGCGCTGCGG
>JANOKQ010000872.1:0-8452 GCA_031419375.1 Acidimicrobiaceae bacterium | reverse complement strand
GGCCGGCGACGCCCGCTTCGGCTCGATCGGGACGACGGCGCGATGGTTGCTCCCCCAGCTGCTCAGCCAGATGGAATCGCGCCATCCCGCCGTGCATGTCACCGTGCACGAGGGCAGCACCACTGCGCTCGTACCCCGGGTTGTGTCGGGACAGCTCGATGCAGCGGTGGTCCACCTCCCCATCGATGATGCCGAGGTCACCGTCCAGCCACTGTTCGCCGAGGATCTGGTGCTGCTGGTGCACACCAAGAACCCCCTCGCCGCGCACGACACGCTGCGGCTGCCTGCGCTCGCTAACACCCCGCTGCTGTTGCCTCCTACGGGCACGGGCCTGCGCCGGATCATTGATCGTGCCGCCGGAGCCGTGGACACGACCTTGATCGCCCAAGCCGAGATCGACGGTGTCCGCCTACTGGCCTCGCTCGCATTCGAAGGGTACGGAGCGGCAATCGTGCCCGCCACGGCGATCCCGCGCTGGCTGAAGGGCGACTTCAAGCGAATCGCTGTGCCCGAGCTTCCCCGGCGCGTGGTCGGTTGGGTGCAACGCCGCCGCCCCGTCCCCAACGCGCCCACGAAAGCACTGCTCGAAGTGTTGTGCGAGATCATCGAGCGACAGGGGCCCAAGCAGCCCGGCGTGCACGTGGGGGCCGAAGCGTTCCCGTTCGGGAGCAACCGCGCCTTCTGAGACCACCCACCGAGCCGGGTCCTAGGATGCCGTTCGATGCAGGATGCGCTGGTCGTCGCGGGGGTGCTGTCGGTGCGCCTGATCCTGCCGTTGTTTATCGCCCGTTACCCGATCCCTGCGATTTTGGGTTGTCTTGTCGTGGACGCCGGTGACCAGACCGTGTTCCAGCGCTACACCTCGCTGGACTTGGCCGACTACCAGACCTACGACAAGGCACTCGACGTCTACTACCTAACGCTGGCCTACGTGTCGACGATCAGGAACTGGGCCGGCGGACCCGACTTCACGGTGGCACGGTGGCTGTGGTACTACCGACTTGTCGGTGTGGCCATCTTCGAATACACGTCAGCGGGTTGGGTGCTGCTCGTCATTCCGAACACCTTCGAGTACTACTTCATTGCGATCGAGCTGTACAAGGTCAACCGGGATCCCAACCTTCTCTCGGTCCGCCAGACATGCGTGACCGCAGCGGTCATCTGGGTGGTGATCAAGCTGCCTCAAGAATGGTGGGTTCACGTCGCTCGCCTCGACCTCACCGATGTCGTGAAGGTGCACCTCTTTGGCGGAGCGAACGGGACAGGTTGGTGGTCGGCAATCACCGGTCGACCCCTCGTCGCGATCGCATTGGTCGTTGCGGCGCTCGCGTTGGCCGGCTGCCTAGCGAGCTTGCCTCGATGGCTCTCACCGGCAGCATGGAACGCCACCTTCGATGCCGATCGTCAGGCCGAGTTCATGGGGTGGCGAGCGCCGAGGAAGCTCGCCCGTCCCCGAGCCTTCTTCGGTTGGGCATTCGCCGAGAAGGTCGTCCTGGTTTCATTGGTCTCGATCATCTTCGCCCGCATCCTGCCGGGTGCGAACACTCGACTCGTTACGATGGTGCTCGTCACTTCCTACGTCATCGCAGTGAACACCGTGTTGAGCCAATGGCTCGCCCGCCGCGGAACGAGTTGGCGGAACACCACCATCCAATTCGTCTGGATGGCGATCGCCAACTTGGTCGTGCTGAGCGCGACGGCCGTGTTCGTCGGAGCAGGTGATGGGACGATTCCGAGCAGCACGACGTTGTTCCTCGTCGGGCTGCTGACCCTGATCGTGGTCCTCTATGATCGATCCCACGCAGTGTTCGCCGATCAACAGGGAGAGCGGCTCGGCGATGGATTCGGAGCCGCTCGATCCGCCCGAGTGTCGACATGACCGGTACCGACCCACTCGTCGTCACCTGGATCGGCCATGCCACCGTCCTCGTCGAAATCGACGGTGTTCGCATCTTGACCGATCCGGCGCTGACAGCGTCGGTTGCCCACCTCCGGCGCCGCCGGCCGGCACCGACGCTCGACGACGTCGACGTCGTGGCGATCTCGCATCTACATATGGACCACCTACATCGTCCATCGTTGCGCCAGATTGCCCGTGCCAAGCCAGCGGTCCTTCTGCCGACGGGCTCGGCATCACTTCTGAGTGGCCTGAGACTCACAGACGTCCGTGAAATGCGTCCCGGCGACAGCGTCGAGGTCGCGAAGCGCGGCGGCGTTGTTCGAATCGACGCATTGCACGCAGAACACAGCGGTGCACGGGGCCCGCATTCACGCCTCTCTGCACATGCGATGGGGTACGTGTTCCGGTCGAAGAACCGGTCCGTCTACTTCGCAGGCGACACCGACATTTTCGACGCGATGGCCGACGTCGGACCGGTCGATGTTGCGCTCGTGCCGGTCTGGGGATGGGGGCCGACCCTGGGTGAACGACACCTCAATCCGATAACAGCGGCGCGAGCGACTGCGCTGCTGCAACCCACGCATGTGATCCCGATCCACTGGGGCACATATAGCCCGGTTCGAGCCAGACGTGGGAATCCATCGTGGTTGGATGACCCACTCCATGCCTTCCGCGACGCGCTCGACGATCACGGGCTCGGCAACCGATTGATCGAGCTCTGGCCCGGAGACTCCACGACCATCCGATAGGGCGCTCGGCTCGAGACACGGAGCGAGCGTGACAACCCCGCTGGCGTTGCGCCTGTGACAAGATCGGCCGATGTTAGGACTCATGGCCCTAGCGAACATCTCGCCGTTCACGCATCTTGGCTACATGACAGCTCGTGTCGTCGTCGGGAGCGATGCTTCCGCTCTTTCTCAGTCCGCGGTGACCTGGGCCGCCGCTGAAGCCGACCGTCGCGGGGCAGAGCTGCATGTCGTGGGGCCGTGCCCCGATCACGACGCAGCAAGAATCCTGATCGAGGAGGCGGCCGACGCCGATCTGATCGTCGTCGGTTCGGCCGGCGTCGGAAGGTCTCACCCGCTGGGGTCGGTGGTGCGGGCGGTCCTCCGGTCGAGTCCATGTCCAGTAGCCGTCGTGCCGCCGGGCCGGGAGCGCGAGCGCTGTGGACGGGTCGTCTTCGGGCTCGATGGTTCTCCGCCGGCGATGGATGCGCTCGAATGGGCGGCCGACGAGGCGCACCTCCTTCGCGCCGAACTGGTCGTCGTCCACGCCTGGTGGCACGGACGAGGCGACAACGGGCTCGGTTCGGCCCAGGCACGCGACTTCGCCCGCGTCGACGCGGCGCTCGTCATGGAGACCGCTATCGACGCGTGCCATCGCCGCGGTGCAGAGCTGGTGCGTGGGGAGCTGATCGAGGGCAGAGCCGCCCAGGCGATCCTCGGCCTCGCTGAGCACGCCGACCTTGTTGTCGTCGGCTCACGCGGCGAGCGCGCAAGCAGGTCGATGCTGTTCGGGTCCGTCGCGCAAGCGGTCCTCGAATCGTCGCCCTGCCCCGTCGTCTCGTACACGACGCGATGCGTAGACCCGCATTCGGCCAAGCCGAACCACGACGCTGCTCGACAGAGCTGACCGCACGAGTCAGACAGCGCGAGTCGGACAGGCCGAGTCGGACAGGCCGAGCCGATGCCGGTCTCCTCCATGAGCACGGCTGCGGCGCGGATGGTCTCGTCGGGGGCGATGCTCACCTTCGGTCGACGAACGGATTCGATGATCTTCATCTCGGTCTCCTCCTGGCCGGGCACCGAGCGGTACCCATCATCTTCGGGTGTCCCTGATCTGTCCCGGTGCCGCTAGGGCCGAACGTCACCACGCGGCCACGCCTCCGGGTGTCGTCCCGGGTGCGGGCTCGGCACGATCACGACCGGGATCGGCGACCGCTCGCTGAGCTTGGTGCTGGTACTGCCCATCAACTGCTCGGCGAGCCCGCCGGCTCCTTTGCCACCGACGACGATCAAATCGGCGTCGAACTCGAGTGAGGCTGTGAGTAAAACGTGGACGGGATTGCCGTCGAGGAGCTCGACCCGGTGCCGGACCGCCGCGTCCACGAACGGCTGGCACCACGGACCCTCGAGCTGCGCCCGCACGCGCACGCGCGACTCCGCGAGGTGTTTGCCCAACGACGAGTCGTCCCCCCACGCATCGAGGAGGCCCATCGCATGGATGCCGATCACCTCCGCCCCGATTCGGCTCGCCAGGAGCGCAGCGAACTGCGCTGCTCGCAGCGCGTCGGGCGACCCGTCGAGGCCGACCACAATCCGCTCGAGCCGTGTCTCGCGCAGCCCCGTCATCGGTTGGTCACCTCCACTCCGACTCGACGGTAGCCGCCGAGGATCGGCACCGAGCAGCCGGAGCAGCCGGATGTCGGTCCGAACCGACGCGATCAGCGGCCGCTCGCTCAGTCGCCACAGGGACACCAGCTCGGGCTGGCGGCTGCCGTACATACCCCTCGGCTGATATACGTAGGTCCGCCGGATCGAACCAGGCGTGACGACGCACTCTTGGGCCCGATCGCGCCGTCAGTTCGAACGCGCCGGACACTCCCCGTCGTTCAGGCACTGAGCCCCGCGCGCGGCGATCGCCCGCATGAGCATTCGAGCGGTCAGGACCCGTGGCTCCCCGCCGATCACCACAGCGACGTCCCACTCCCTCTCGGCGAGGAGGAGTGCAGCCTGCCGTAACGTCAGCGTGGCGGCGAGTGCGTCCAGTCGGCGGAAGTCCTCGGGTCGCAGTGGCTGATCGGCACTGGTGTGACGCCGAAGGGCGCTGCGGAACATCTCTCCCGTCGTGAGGTACCGGTACCCGCGGCCGTCCTTCAGAAGGCACTCCTGGAATGGCCCGAGAATAATCAGATCCCACGCGACCTGCCACGCCGTGCCGGCGGGCAGAACGGCGACATCCTCCACAGCGACATCAGAAAGCGTCGTCGCTGCGAGGAGTCCCTCCCACTCACCCTGAGGATCGCTTCGGTGCACGCTGTCGTGGGTGCTGGTCGTGTTCATCGTCGCTCCACTCCAGCGTCGATTGCGGCGGCGTTCAGGTCTACTGCGTTCGGCGTCATGGTGTGACGGTACGAGTGGAGAGCGGCTAGCGGTAGAGGCCTTGTGCCTCTTCAGCCTTACGCCTCGACGAGCAGACCCGGTACTGGATTGAGGCAGCAGCCCCCCGCGCGCGCGGCCAGCCTCACCGTGAACTGACGTCACGGAGCCGATCGTGCGAGCGGGGGCTTGGGCCGGCCGTGCGGCGCTGCGATGCGCTCGAGCACTGCGGGTAGGACGTCGTCAACTGCTGGGAGCGTGTCGACGGTCGCTGCGCTCGGCCAGTCGGCGAACCCGTGGGTCATTTCGGCCGCGATCGCGGCCGTGGCGTCGGAAGCGTCGCGACCGGCTGCGGCTCGTAGCTCGAGACGGGCAGCAGCGACGCCGACCGGGAGAAGGCAGCGCAGTTCGATCAGCTCGGCCGCTGTGTTGGCTGCGAGGGCCGCCGCGGCGGCCCGCCATCGCGCCGTCGAGAACGACGCGTCGACGATGACGCTCTCTCCACGGCCGAGGAGCAACCGGGCCTGTGACAGCAGCGCGTCGTAGGTGGCCTCGGTCGATGCCGCAGAGTAGATGCCGTCGCCGTATGGAGCCGGAGCGCGCTCGGGCGGGTCGAGGCCGGCGAGCTGCTTGCGGATCTCGTCGGAGCGCAGCACGGGCCACTCGAAGCTGTCGCCGAGGCCGGTGGCGAGGGTCGACTTGCCAGTGCCGGGGAGCCCCCCGATGATGACAAGCCGCACCCGGGCCTCGCGCAGGTGATGCCGGCACTGTGCCAGGTACGCACGTGCGTCGACGTCGGCGCCACCTCGCAAACACGACACCTTCGAGCGGATCAGTGCCCGGTAGGCGATGTAGTGGTGCTCGAGCGACGCCGGGTGCGTTTCGGCGGAGTACTCCCTGTAGCAATCGAGGAAGGCCGTCGCCAGGTCGAGTCGTCCAAGACGCTCGAGGTCCATCGCCAAGAACCCGACATCGGACACCACATCACCCCAGCGGAGTTGGTCGTCGAACTCCAGCGCGTCGAGGATGCGCGGGCCGTCGTCGAGGCAGAAGATGTCGTCGGCGAGCAAGTCGCCGTGGCCATCGACGATGCGCCCTCGCAGGATTCGCTCGGCCAGCAGGGGACTGCGCCCCGCGAGAAACCGATCGGCGAGCTCACCGACCTCTCCGGCGGCCGAAGGATCGAGTGGGTGCGGCACGAACCGAGTCATCTCCTGCAGGCTCCGTCGCCACAGATCACGCAGCGCCTCGGGAGTCGCGACTGCGGAGATCTCGTCGCCCCTCGCCGCTTCTGCGTGGCACGCAGCCATGGCACGAGCGACCCGGCGCAGACACTGTGACACGTCGCGGTGCTGCCGAACCATCGCTGCGAGGCGGCGTTGGGCGGGCATCCGGCGCATGAGCACGGCGTGGTCGACGACAATGCCGGCGTCATCGACGATCTCCTCGACGCCGAGGTAGACGTCCGGGCTGAAGCGCCGATTCAGCTCAACCTCCCGCCGGCACATCTCTTCGCGCTGTTTGGGCGTGCTCAGATCGATGAACGCGAATCGCACCCGTTTCTTGCGCTTGTGGACCAGGTCGCCGTCGAAGGCGAGTGCGGAGATGTGAGTCTCGACGATCTCGACATCCTGCCGAGACGGGTCCCAGAGTCGCTGCGCGACCCGGCGCATGGGTTCAGTCGATCGATCACTCATACGGACAGTCAACGCCGGCTGGCGTCGGCAGCACAAGTGTCAAACGTCCTCTGCCCGCTACTCATACCGTGGCCGTAGCACGAGGTCGGTGACACGAGTCATCTGAGTCTCGGCCTGAGTCATCTGAGTCTCGGCCTTCCGAGACTGAGACTTTGTGGCCTCTCGTAGATCGGCTGAAGACCCTGTGCGTCTCACGCCGCCGCGGCGGCGTGAACTACAACGACGACGAAGACTGCGAACGCTGGCACGACGCCGGCCCAGAAGCGCCATCCGAACTGGTGCCCGCCTGCGGTGAACGCGAGGACGCACTTCACGACCGTGTTGGTGCTCAGCGACGCCCCGACGCCGAGCAACGCGGACGACAGATCCACCTGTCCCTGCTGGTGCAACGTGGCCGCCGCGAGCGCGCCGGCGTGCGCGTCGGCGAGACCCGCGGCACCCGAAGCGAGCATCGTTGCCTTGGGACCAATGATGTCGACGACCCAACGCCCGACGAGCAACGCGAGGGTCAACACCCCGGCCAGCAACAGTGCGGGCCGCAAGCCGAACGGCCGGTCGGCAGGTGGGTCGGGGCGGACCGTGACGACTCCGGCAACCTCAGGGTCGTGCCATCCGGAACTGACCGCGGCGATCACCAACAGCGTCCCCGCTCCGGCAACGAGCGCCGGCCACAGGTGGACGAGCAACTCGCGGTCGGCAACAGCGACGATCCCAGCGAGTTGCGCGAACGTCACTGCGCTGGCGCTGGCGGTGGTTGGCTTGCCGGCAGGCGTCGGAGCACCAGCGGCGCCGTCCGCTGGGAGTGAATTGGTTGCCACAACAACTACCGGTGTTGACCCTGGTTCTGGTAGAGGCTGAGGTCCCAGATGCCAGGCGACTCGGTAGCGGCGAGGACTTTCGACACTGGCGATTCATGGCATTCTCCGGCGAAGATGCTGCATGTATCCAGTGCCGCTGTCGAAGTTGTGCCTGTTACGAGTTTGTCAGCGCTGCCGGCGACCGGTTGGGGGTGTTGATCCACCGGCTCGGGCAACGTCACCTGCTCGTGTACAGCCAAGACGACCCTGACGCCTGCATGGTCACGGCACGCCTCGAGTTCGACGAGGCTCGCACGTTGGCCGAGTCGTTCGGCGCTGCGACCGCGAGCGAGCAGGTCACCGCGATGCAACAACAGATCGCGGGACTGACCATCGACTGGCTGTCCGTCGACCCCGCGTCACCATTGGTCGGGGCGAGCCTGCGCGACGCAGCGATCCATACCCGGACCGGGGTGTCGGTGGTCGGGGTGCTTCGAGGCGACCAGGCGTTCCCGGCGCCGACAGCCGAGTTTCGCTTCAAGGCCGGCGACATCGCCGTATCCGTCGGCACCACCGAGGGGAGGATCGCGCAGCTGACAGCGTTGGTTCGCCCCGCCCGCTGAGGCCAACACGATGATCGCGTCGACGTATCAGGCTGGCGCGCTGATCGAACTCGGCGTGGTGGTCCTCGGCCTGGCAGTGGTCGCCCGGGCCGCTCACCGTTTTTCGTTCAGTCCGGTACCCGCCTATCTCCTTGCCGGTCTCGCGGTCGTCAGGGATCATCGCCAAATCCCTCGCCGACCTCGGGCGGCTCGGCAACCGCGAGAGCGGCACGGTGCTTGTCGATCCTCGTGTTGGAAGACCTGGCGATGGCCGCCTATCTGCCGATCATGGCCGCGCTCCTCGCCGGCGCGTCAGCGCTCGCCACCGGAGTGTCACTCACGCTGGCCGCCGTGACCG
>JANOKQ010000871.1:0-3511 GCA_031419375.1 Acidimicrobiaceae bacterium | reverse complement strand
GCGCGCTCGATCCGGCCACGTTCGATCACGAAGCCCTGACGGTCCACGTGCTGGGTCACCTGGCATCCACCGTCGTGCGTGCGGAGGTGCGCGCGGTGAACGTGGTCGATGTTTGGTGGTGTGCGCAACGATCGCTCGATTGGGACCGGATGGCAGCACTGATGGCGGCGACCGACCCGCGTCTCACGGCTCCTGCACTCTGGCTCGTGCATCACCTGTTGCCCAACGCAATTCCGGTGCCAGATACGAGCCGTGAGATGGCCCGCCTGCCTCGCTCTGCCCGACGGTCGTTGGCGGCGGTGTCGCCGGCCGACGTGTTGCGCGATCCCACCCAGCGAACATCGTTTCGGTGGCGGCAGACGTTCACAATGGCGACCCGCGAGCGGGTCGCCATTGTTGATCAGATGCTGTGGCCGTATGGGGTTCGCAGCCTGCGACGCGCCGCCCAACAGCTCACCAGCCGCCGGTGAACATGCGGGTAGCCATCGTGATGCCACCCGTCACCGAGCTTGCGCCTGACGACGCACTCGACCGGTGGCCGACGGTCGTGCAACAGGCGGCAGCGTTGCGGGAGCACGCCGACGCCGAGGTGATGGTGGCATGCCGGTCGATGGTGTCGTCGGCCGACACGCGCCGCGCGGGTGTGCCCTACCGCTTCGCTGTCGACGATCGTCGGCTTGTCCATGGCGTTCGTGAGTGGCGGCCGGATGTGGTGCATGTGCACGGCCTCGGCTTCACCCGGTTGACGATCCGCCTCGGGCGAGCGCTGCACAGCCGCGCTGCGATCGTGCTGCAGCACCATGGGGAAATGCCCGGCCGTCGTCGTACGGTGCTCGCCCATCGCTTCGCCCGACGCTACGTGGACGGGTACCTGTTCACGGGAGCATCGACCGGCCAGGCCCAACCGTTCGTCGAGTGCGGGATGCTCGATGAGCGCGCGCGGTGCCACGAGGTACTCGAGGCCGCAAGCACATTGCTATCCGAGGCACCACCTGTCGTGCTCGCGGGATCGCCGTCGATCCTGTGGGTCGGCCGGCTGATCGAATCGAAGGATCCTCTCAACGCCATCGCTGCGTTCGCCCTCGCCGCCGAAGCCGCCATGCCCGAAGCTCATCTGCACATGTTGGCCACCGATCGGTCGCTGGAGCAGCGCGTCCGCGTCGCGATCGACACGCTCGGTCCGCTGAGCGAACGAATCCACCTACATGAGCCCGCGACGCCGGCGGCAATGGCGGGTTGGTACGCCGCCGCCGACGTGTACTTCTCGACGAGCTGGCGGGAAGGTTCTGGCTACGCCTTGGTCGAGGCTCTCACCGAGGGTTGCGCTCCGGTGGTCACGTCGATCCCGTCGCATCTCGCGATCGTCGGCGACCTCGGTCCGACATTTCCGCCGGGCGATGTCATCGCCGCGGCCGGACTGCTGATGGGGGCACCGGCGATGGACCGGGCGTTCATCCGTTTGGACGCAACGCGCCGGTTGAGCTGGCCTGCCGTGGCCGCCCAGCTTGTCGCGGCCTACACGTCGGTCCTCGTGTCGGGCGGTGTTCCCATAGTGTTGTAGATTTCGCGCCGATGGTGGATGTTCTCCTGGCGCACGCCTACTTCCTGAACCTGGACCCGAAGCAGCAGGCCAAGATGCGGCCATACCCGCCGTTGGCAACGCTGTATGCGGCGGGGGTTCTGCGCGACCACGGTTACGACGTCGCTGTGTTCGATGCGATGCTGGCAACTGACGAGACAGCGTTCGCGACAGCCTTGGCTGAGCACCTGCCGCGCACCGTCGTGTTGTTCGAGGACAACTTCAACTTCCTGTCGAAGATGTGTCTCGCCCGCATGCGCCAAGCGGCGATCGCCATGGTGGGGATGGCCCGTGCGCAGGGTTGCCAGGTGGCCATGTCCGGTGCGGACGTCACCGATCACCCCGACGTCTATCTGGCCGCTGGCGCGGACGTCTGTCTCCTCGGGGAGGGAGAGCACGCCGTGGTCGAGGTGCTCGATCGCTGGTTCGGGCATGCCGTCGAAGACGGACTCATTGAAGGGTCGGCGGTCCTCATCGACGGTGTGGTCACCGGCACGGGCCATCGCCCGATCGAACGGCACCCCGATGTGTTCGGGTTGCCGGCGAGGGATCTCATTGACGTCGATGCCTACCGTCAGCTGTGGCTCGCGCACCACGGTGAGTTCTCGCTCAACATGGTCTCGACCCGCGGGTGCCCGTACTCGTGTAACTGGTGCGCGAAGCCGATTTGGGGACAGCGGTACTCGATGCGTACCCCCGGCGCGGTTGCCGACGAGATGGTGCAACTGCGCCACCAGCACGCCCCCGATCACATCTGGTTTGCCGACGACGTATTCGGGTTGCGCAGTGATTGGCTGGCGACGTTCGCCGATCGGATCGTGGAAACCGGGGGCGCAGTGCCGTTCACGATCCAGTCGCGCTGCGACCTGATGAACGACGAGGCGGTCGACGCGCTTGCCCGATCCGGTTGCCGTGAGGTGTGGCTGGGCGTGGAGAGCGGCAGCCAGCGAGTGCTCGACGCGATGGACAAAGGCATCACCATCGACGATGTCCGCAACGCTCGTCGTCGCCTCGGTGAGCGCGGCATACGCGCTTGCTTCTTCGTGCAGTTCGGTTATCCGGGTGAGACCTGGGACGACATCGGCTGCACGATCGAACTGGTCCGCGAGCTGATGCCCGACAACATCGGTGTGAGCGTCAGCTACCCGATGCCTGGTACGAAGTTCTACGAGATGGTCAAGTTCGACCTCGCCGACCAGGGCAACTGGGAGGACTCAGGGGACCTGGCGATGATGTTTGCCGGCACCTACTCCACCGCGTTCTATCGCGAACTACACCACGGCCTGCACGACGATCTCGACCTGCGTCGGCGCGAAGCCGGATTGAGTCGTGCCCCGCATCCGCAGTTGCCGGAGATCGAACTGGCGGAGCACCACGCTCGCGTGGCCGCCCGGTGGGGTTTGCTGGGTGAGCGCGAACCGCAGGAACGAAACCCGGACCCCACCCGCCTGCGCATCCCCGTGGTCGCTCAGTAGCGGCCAGGAGGCAGGGATGACGTATCCGACAACAGACCTGTTACTGACCCACGGCTACTTCCTGGGAGAGGACGAAAAAGAACAGGCGATCATGAAGCCCTATGCGCCGCTCGGTCTGCTGTACATCAGCGCCTACCTGAAGCGCGCCGGGTTTGCTGTCGAGACGTACGACACCACGTTCTCGGATCGGGCCGCTTTGGTCGCACGGCTGGCGGCGACACCGGGCGGGGTGGTCGGGGTGTACACGAACCTGATGACCCGGGCGAACGTGTTGTGGGTCGCCGAGCAAGCCCACATCCACGGTTGGACGGTGATCTTCGGCGGTCCGGAGAGCGCGAACTATCCGGACGACTACATCGAGCGCGGTGCCGACGTGGTGGTCATGGGCGAAGGAGAAACGACCCTCGAAGAACTGCTCCCCGCCCTACGCGACCGCGGCCCCCACCGCCTACATGGC
>JANOKQ010000870.1:0-3513 GCA_031419375.1 Acidimicrobiaceae bacterium | reverse complement strand
TCGAGCTCGAGGCCGAGACGGTGGGCTGCGGCCGCCCACTGGGTCTTCAGATGACTGGTCGGGGCCACGACGATGAGCCGCCGGCGCTCGATGCCGAGTGCCCACCTCGCACACGTGAGCGCGAACGTGGTCTTGCCCGCGCCAGGCGTGGCGACCGCCAGGTAATCGCCTGATTCGTGGGCCGTGAACAGGTCGAACGCGGCTCGCTGCCAGGGTCGCAGGCGGACACTCGGGCGCATTTCGAGGCGAGGATCGGTGGCTGCGGACGGCGACATGGGGGCCGTCCAGTGTGCCGGAGAACACGCCATCGGCCACCTTTGAAGCGCTCCACCACCGCACAGGCAGCGCCCGAACCCGTGTGCGTGTCGATCTGGCTTGACTGTTGGTGCGCGGGCTCACGCAAACCGTGGTTGAACCGGACGGACACGCCGGTGTGTCACCATTCGGGGCCATGCATCCTGATCGTGCGCGCGCCCATCCCTGGTTCGAGACGGGGAATGGACGCGTGGTGGTGATGAGCCATCACGGTCTGTCCGGTGATGGCGCGCCGGACGGGAGCCTCGAGGCGTATCGCGCCGCGTATGCGCTCGGCTACCGATGGTTCCAACTCGATGTGGTCCCCATCAAAGATGATCTGATCTCGTTGCACAGCCGCTTCGGCGTTCGCCGCGGGTGCACCGGACGGCCGCTCGACGAGGTCCGCAGGCGGCTCGGCTACGACGTACCGACGGTCGGCGAGCTGCTCGGGCACCCTGGGTTGGAGCACGCCCGCTGGAACATCGAGCTGAAGGGGCGGGCGTCGGTGCCGCTGCTGATCGAATTGCTGAAAGATTCGCCGGCGAGCGTTCGTGTCCTGGTGTCCGCGCCGATGCATCCGTTCGCGCTTCGTGAGATGCGCGACACCTTCGGCGACCTCCTCGCGATCGCGGCCCCCGTGCATCACGGCGGGGCCCTCGGTGTCGCGTTCATGCGCAGCCTGTACGCCTACGACAGCGTGCAGGTGCACCACTGGTTCGCCCGCCGCCGGGTGAAGGCCCCCGGTCGGGCCGGCCGGCTTCCGCAGGTGCAGGTCTGGACGATCGACAAGCCACACGTGCTCGACGCGGTGGTGGAGCTCGGCTGCCATCCAATCGTCGGCCGCAGCGACGCAGCCACCCGCGACCTACTCATTGCCACCGGCCGCTGGGCCGACATCCCGCACCTTGGACCGAGTGACGCGGTGCCGGCCGTTGAGCTGGCTCAACAGCAGGTGCGCCGAGATGACGATGCGCTTGGATTGGAGCCGATCACGTTGCTGATGCTGGGCGGCGGTGGCTGGCGGGGTGCCTTCGGGGCCATCGGCGCGGTGATGTACCTGCACGACACGCAGCGCTGGAGCGATGTGCGCGACGTGGTGAGCATCAGCGGCGGCTCGTTCGTCGCCGCTGCGCTCGGCGCCGATGGCGTCGACGACACCGATCCCTCGGCCGCCCTCAGCGAGTTGACCCGCAGCCTGCTGTCGATTGGCGGCCCCGTGCGGCGCCGGCTCGCCGCGCTCGGTTTGCTGCTGCCGCTCGGCGTGGTGCCACCGGTGCTGCTGCTCGCCACCCGGTGGTTGGCGACCAAGTTCTGGCGCAACCTCTTGCGGCGGGTCTTCGGTGATCGGGGCCCCCGTCAATCGGGGGCGCACCGCTACGTGATCTGCGCAACGGGCCGAGAGAGTGCCATGCCGTACTACTTCTGCGCCGGCGATCGGCATGACAACATCGACGGGCACGACGTCGCCGACCCAGACGCCGATCCTGGTCGGCAGTGGATCATTCGCGACGTCGTGCTGTCGGCGACGGCACTGCCGTGGGTGACGGGGACCCGGACGCGAAACCGTCGCGATGGTCTCGATTCGAGCGACCGTGGTCGTGGCGAGGTGCTCATCGACGGCGGTGTTACGGGCATGTTCGGCAACCAGTTCTTCCAGCGCCCGCCGTGGGCCACCGCCTCCGGTGACGGCGTGCGAACACTCGTGGTCGACTCCGGCCGGGTGCATCGTCGAGGTGGCCGCGTGCTCGAATGGGTGACGTCGATGTCGACCGTGGCGATGCTCGGCCGGTGGTTGCAGATTGCGTTGGACTCGGCGTTCCGCAACGAGATCTATCGCACCAGCGCCGCCTCGCCGATCCGCGCGGGTGCCGATGCTGTGCCGCTGTGGACCCACCTCGTCCGCGTCGCCGAGACCGACGAAGCCGATCTTCATGCGCCCGGGTGGACATTTTCCGAGTGGGCCCGGCGGATCGAACACGGGCGGCGAATCGTCCACCGCTTCGGGTTGACCGGGCTGAACGAACGCAACGCGCTGACCACGATCGTGGTCGCCGTCGCCGCATGCGCCGCCGAGTTCGAAGCTGACCCGGGAATCGAGTCGATCAGCGCACGGCTGCACGACATTGGTGTGCAGCTCGGTGTTGGAAACAAACTCGCCGACGTGTGGCGGGCGCTCTAACCGAGCTGTGTCAGGCGATGCTGGGCTGTGTCAGGCGATGCTGGGCTGTGTCAGGCGATGCCGAGCTGGGAGAGCTCGGGCCACAGCAGGTGTGGTGCGCCGATTCGCTCGACGAGCGAACGCGCGATCGCGACGTGCTTGGCCACCGCTTCGGTGTCGCCAACGGTCGCCGCCAACAGCGCCAGCCCGTTATCGACGGGGCCGTGCGTGCTCAGGCCGTTCCAGGTCATCTGGCCGCTGTATGGGGTCAGGTCGGCGCGCAACGCAGTGGCCAGACCGTGGTCGTTGGTGGACCAGATCGGCCGGCAGACCATCGAGGCCACCGCCGTCCACGTCAGGTCCTGAACCAGATCGAGGCGACGGGTGCGCAGATATGCCAACTCCCTCGCGACCCGGTCGTGATCGTTGGTCGCGTGCCCGATAAAGGCATCGATTGCATGCCACGTGATGAAATCGGGGGCGCCGGCGAGCAGCAGTGACAACGCCCCGGACAATTCCCCGACACGGCCCTGGGCTTCGCGGATGGGGAAGATCAACGCGCAGTACACCCCCATCGCCCACGACTCGGAGTAGCTCTCGAGGCAGGTTCGTAGCGCATCGTTGGCGAACGCTTCCGCTGCTTCGAAGTCGCCGCAGATATGTGCGTACGCCGATTCGACCTGCAGCAAACCCCGGTCACGCGGCCGTTCACGCACGAACGGGGTGATCTGGCGCAACTCGGTGACGCAGCGTTGTACGACCGCAAGGTCGGCGTCGATCAACCCCAAGCCGAACTGCAAAAATCGCGACTCCCACATTGCCTCCGGGTCGGCGAACTCGCCCAGGCGGGTTGCCGCGGCACGGCGCAGCTCGATGTCGTCGGGATGGTCGAGCCCGAGGTGTGCGTTCATCAGTACGCGCCGGGTCACATGCGGGTCCAAACTGCCCATCGCGAGCTGATGCGCCTCGAGGTACATCGCCCTGCCCCGCTCGGCGTTGTTCGACACCGCGAGCAGCGTCGCAGCCGATGCGAGCAGCTCGGCCCGGGCATCGGCATC